>JBKEBJ010000384.1:0-5136 GCA_047973105.1 Coprobacillaceae bacterium
ATGGTGTTGTTTCTTGGAAGTAATATTTACCTGCAGTTAGTCCACTAACAACAATTTTCCCATCAGCATCTGTTAGTAATCCTGTTCTAATGACATTCATATTTTCATCTAATAATTGGAATTCAACTCCTACTAACGGTTGTTGATTGTCGAAGTCTCTTTTAATTAATGTTACATATCCTGTTGGTTCAGCTATTTTTTCATTAATAACATACCCATCTACATTAATTGGATTAGATGCATCTATACTAATTTCAATCGTTCCTGTTCCAGTTGGGATAGTATATCCTGGTGCAGCAGTTACTTCTTCAAAAACATATGTTCCATAAGCTAAACTTTGAATATATATTTCACCATACTGATCGCTTGTATATGTTCCTATTTCGGTATTCGTTTCTTTATGCGTTACTTTAAATACTGCACCTGGTAATGATGAATAATTAGAACTTCCTTCAGGTAGCCAAGCCTTTGTGAACATAATAGCCCCACTAGCTCTAGGTTGGATTCCATCTAAAGTAGCAACTTCCGATGTTTGTTGAATCACCGTACTTGGTTTTTCCACTTTTGTTTGACTTGTTTTTTCAAGCATAACTCGAGCTACAATTTCTTGTTGCGCTATGACTTCAACATCTACTGCTCTTTGATCAATGTTATATCCCTTTGGAGCATCTTTAACCACAACTGAATAGTTTCCTGCTACTAATCCGGATATTGTTATATTTCCATAATTATCACTAACTACATCCGATTTAACTACATTACCATCTTCGCTTACAATATCTACTTTAACATCCGATAATAATTTAGTAGAATCTGCCATATCGTAGATTGATAAATTTAAGGAACCAACATTCGTTAATACTTCTTTAAATAAAGCTACTCTAGATGTTGATTCATCAGGTAAGTTCTTAACTCTAACAGTTAATATCTGTCCTGCGATAATTGTTATTGACCTTGGTGTTGTACTTAACTCATATCCTGTAGGAGCCGCTGTTTCAATTAGATTATATGTTCCTACTGGTACGCCAGTAACAGTAACTTTACCCATTAAGTTTGTTTTTATATTTTCTCTTACTACATTACCATCTTGATCTTCTAATCTAAATGTTGCATTGGCTAACATTGTTGATGTATTATAAGCGTCTGTTTTTACTATCACGAAAGACCCTGCTGGTTCTTCCCAAATAGCATATAATACTTTGTTCTCTGTTACATTACTAAGATACGAAGTTAATTCACTTTCTGTTAATGCAGTTGTTGCATTAGCTGTTGTAGCCCAACCAATAAATGTTTTTGTTCCATTTGTTGGATTTGTTGTTACCTTAGTCGTATTACTGTTATACGCTACTGTTTTTAATTGTTCAGTAGTAGTTCCAGTATTATCATTTTTAAAATACAAGTTACCATCAAAGCTCAATTGATCAGGTGTTCCACCTGTCCAACTACCTCCATTAGCATTAAACTCTACATATAATGTATCAACAGCACCTACGTCATTAGGCGTTCCTCTCGTGAAGCCCCTTTGATCTAATGTTGGTGCACCAATTGCTGTTCCATCTGCTAGTCCTGTTGCAGTACTTGCGTTATTAGGTGCTATCATCAATGTTTGAAGAGCGTATCCAGCAGCTGTTTTACCAGTTCCATTTGTCGCAAGTGAAGGTGTCGTTGTTCCAAAAACATCAATTACACTTTGATCGATCACATTATTTTCTTGTACTACATTTGAACCGGTTTCTACATTAACATTGTGATAATTCGCATCAGCTGCTGTATTACCAACAATAATATTATTTTTCATTGTTGCATCTGCATTTCTATATGAAATAGCTCCACCACGATTCTTAGTCGTACCAAAAATAAATAATCCAGCTTCAGCAGTATTGTTATAGAAAGTATTATTTATTACTTCTGCAAAAGAACGAGTTGTATCGTTACCATTTAACTCAATCGCTCCACCACCATCGTTACCATCATTTCCATATCCATTAGATATTCCTACTTGTTGACCTCTAGATTTATTATTCACAAACGTATTATTTACAATCTTATTCGCTACGTTATTTGAACATACAATAGAGATTGCTCCACCTTCATCACCGGCAACATTTCCATCAAAAGTAGATCCTTCAATAAGAATCGATCCTGTTGAATGCCAACTATAAATTGCTCCACCATCTGTATTTGTTCCATTCGCAACTTCTTTACCAATTGGTGATTCTACTTCGTTACCTAAGAAGTAAGAATCTTTAACTACTAAACTCCCTGTTGCTTGTTTAAAGGCTATTGCCCCTCCACCTACTGCAGCAGCCGCTTTACCAGCTTCATGCGATTTATTATTAATAAATGCTGAACTTGTAACAGTTAAATTAATAGCTGTATTACCAATAAAGATTGTTGATCCACAATAATCTGTTTGCCAATCACGACGTGCATAATTGTTTTCAAATAGTGTATTATCAATGTTTACATTACCTGTACCAGTTGCTTGAATAGCAGCTCCTTCAATTTCACTTGAATTAGCGATAAATGAAGAATTGGTTATATTAACTATTCCATTAGTTACAATTTTTAATGGTTTTTCTTTAATGTATTTAAATACTACATTATCAATAGTTAATTCTGATGAAAGTGTTCCATGAATTCCACCACCATCAACTGCTGAACCAATCGTATCTAAAAGCGTATCTCCTGATATATGACTAGCTTCAATATTACCAATTAATGTTAAACCACTAAATGTAAGTTTATTCGCACCATCTATAATTTTAAAATGTTGTTTCCCTGCTACAGAAGTAATTGTTACATTATTAGTAGAAGTAATCACAATATCTTTACCTTTACTCATATCTACAGAGACTGCATCAGTTAATGTAATATCGGTATCAATAGTAATTACTTTTGTTGTTCCACTAATTGTATCAACATCTGCTAATTCATCTTTTAGTTGTGTTTCTGTAGAAACGTTTACAGCATCTACTGCACTTCTTAACGTTGCTTCTTCCACATTATTTTCTTCTAATTCAATTACTGTAAGTTTTCTTTCTTTCGTAATCTCCTCTGGTGATTCTGGATTTTCTATTGAATATACTGCAGTGTATTCACCAACTACTGTTATATCAAATCCTCCATCTTCTAAAAGTATTACTTCATATTCATTTCCTTCTTGATCTGTTGCTAAAACATCATCCATTACATCAAATGATGTATCATCCTTATATACAGTTATATCATCAGCAGTAATTGTGATTTGATTTTCTCCTGCTATATCTGTATCATCTTCATTTGCCATAACGTTCATATACGTTGGTACAATAGCTGCTACTAACATTAATATAGCTAATGTACTTTTAACAAACTTATTTACTCTATTCATTTATAATCCTCCTTACCCCGTTTCTAGCTATGTATAAGCTTTATACTCTTTATAATTTAATTCCTCCTTATACCATTTATTTTCTCCACTTGTATTTCCTATTGGATAAAAATAGATACATCCATTTTTAAAGAGGATTTATATTACTTTCTTTCCACTTAAAAGATACACAATATAAAAAAACCATTATTCCTCTTCATTAATAAAGAAACATAGAATAAAAAAAACTTCACTTTTTAATAAAAAAAATGAATATCTATATTAGATACCCATTTCATAATCATCCACTACTACTATTTTATTTAAAGTTATTTTCTCCACTTACCAGAAATAACTATTATTGAATTGCATTATAAATCTGATAATAAAAAAACATCCACAAGGATGTAGTTTATAGAAGATGGTTTTGATTGGAATCGAACCAATATTATATCTTTAGATTTATTCTACCATTGAATTACTAAACCATTTGGTTGCGGGAGAAGGATTTGAACCAACGACCTTCGGGTTATGAGCCCGACGAGCTACCAGACTGCTCCATCCCGCGATATCGAATACAAAATCAATTTGTACCTACTTATATAGTATACACCCATTACCTATAAAATGATACATTAAATATAATATAAATACAAAACAACTATATCGACCAATATAGTTGTTTACTTTCATCAGATAGAGTAGCTACAAAAGAACGTTTCAATTCTAGGAAAAGTTTTGTCTGTGTTAACAAATTATATAATAAAGCCCTATCTTCAAATTCACTTCTTGATATTGGTAATTCCTGAAGTTGTAATTCCTTATTATATATATCCAATTTCTTTAATAAATCTTCCCCATTATTGAATTCATGTAACTGATTACTGATCAAAAACAATAGTTTTGATATTTGTTTGGCTTGCTTAGGAAAATCATTCATTAATCGAACACTACTATCCATATATTTCAAAATAGCTACTTGTTTCTTTCGCATCTCAATATACTCGATATAATAGTTACTTTCTTTTAATAACAAATTATCATTATTAACATATGCTTCTTGTTGAGCATTTTTTAAATACGATTCTAATAATTGGAACGTTTTCGTTAATGATACTTCTTTAGAAGTATCTAATAAATGATCTGAAAGTCCCATTAACACATGTTTTATTTGTTTTTCAATATATACTTGACATTCTTTTATACGTTTTGTATTTCGAGGCATATATAAATTTACTATAATGCCAATACTTGTACCTATAATCATTAATAATGTAGCGTTCTTAAACCAATATGGAGCAATAGATTGTTGCATATAAAAGTGTGTCATTAACACAGTACACATCGATAAACCATCTTGTAGTTTAAATATAAAACAAGTTATTGTAAATAGTAATAAAAAACTAAAAACTCCTAACAAAGTATATCCAAATATTAGAAAGCTAAGATATACATAAATCATTGCAATTATAAATGAAATGATTCTTTTCTTTGCGACTAAGAATGTTAATCGTTTTGTATTTTGAATTGTCAATAAGGTAATAACCCCTGCTGATAAACTATAGTCCAGATGTAATATCTGAGCTACAAATATAGCTAGTACACTACCTATAACAATTTTTAAAATCATTATTATTTTTTGTACGTTAATATCTAACATATAATCACCTGGTATATTATAAATGACTCATTTAACAGTCATCTACAATATACGTCTCCTTTCTATCAACCTTCTATAACCATGGTTGATTATGGTTGAGTTAATCTATAAAATTAAAGAATGT
>JBKEBJ010000385.1:0-3064 GCA_047973105.1 Coprobacillaceae bacterium
ACATTCTTTAATTTTATAGATTAACTCAACCATAATCAACCATGGTTATAGAAGGTTGATAGAAAGGAGACGTATATTGTAGATGACTGTTAAATGAGTCATTTATAATATACCAGGTGATAACAAATGAAAAAAATTACAATCGGACTCTTGTCTGCTTCCTTAGTATCTGGTTTGATTATTGGTGCTAATAATTTATATGCAACAGATTTTACTGGACAGGAAGATAAATACATAGAATTATGTAAATCTGCAAGCCTATCTGCAAATGATCAAGAGACATGTAAGGAATTTAATGATTATTTGAAAAATAAAAATAACGATTTACAAGATGATATTTCTAATACTAAAGATGATGTGGCTGAATCAAAAAACACATTGGATGAATTAGAAACAGATCTAGCTAATATTAAAGATGATATTTCTAGTAAAGAAACTGAAATTTCATATTTAGAAACTTCTATTACAAACCTAGAAACTCAAATTGCAGATAAAGAAGATGAACTAAGAGAACGTATGTATTCTATGCAATCATATGTTAATACTAATTTCTATATTGATTTTATATTTAGTGCATCTAACTTTACAGATATGTTATCACGTATGGATAGTCTTGATGAATTAACATCTTACGATAAAGAATTAATTGCATCTTTACTTACTGACAAAGAAGATTTAGTTTCACAACAAGATACAATGAATACAGCGATTGCTAATTTAGAGGCAAAACATTCTGATCAAGAAACTTTACAAAATCAGTATTTAGCTCTATATCAAGAACAAAACGCTGATCTTATCGCAAAAGAAAAAGAAAGTTTAGAAAACAACAATGCCACAGAAGAAATCGATGATAATCTAGCTGCACTTGCAGCTGCATCTAAAGAATCAGAAGTTGGTGGAGTTACTGAAGCTACACCACCCGCAAACCCAACACCTCCATCTACTGGTGGTAGTGAAGGTGGCGGAGGTACTGGTGGAGAATCAGGGGGTTCTGCTACACCAGGAAATTCCGGAAACTATCAAACTGGATTAGCTATTGCGAATGCTGCTTTAACTAAACAAGGCAGTCCATATGGTTGGGGACATAACGGACCAAATTCATTTGACTGTTCTGGCTTAGTATATTGGGCACATAATCAAGCAGGTGTTGGTCTAGGTAGAACTACTGCAGCTGGTTATTCTTCTGCTGGAACTGCTGTTTCTTATAATGATTTACAAGCAGGTGATGTTATTACTTTTAAAACCATCCCTAGCTATGTAAGCCATATTGGTATATATATTGGAAATGGTATGATGGTACATGCACCAACATTTGGAATTCCTGTACAGGTTGTAAGTATTACTTCAAGTTATTGGCAAGGATGTTATTATAACGCTAGAAGATTATATTAAATTACATAGCAAAAGGATATCAATTGATATCCTTTTTTCTTTGTGATTTTTTATTTATTATTTTCTAAAATTGGTTTGATTTCTTTTTCTATTACATCTTTTATTGTATCGCAACTCTTATTAAATTTACATTGATCATTATTATTTAAATTTAAATGAATAACTTCTCTAATACCATCTCTATTTACGATTGCTGGTACACCTATATATAAATCTTTTTGTCTATACTCTCCTTGTTGATAAGTGGATACTGTAAATATTGCATCCTCATCATTTAAGATTGCTTGTACTAAACGATTTAATGATAATCCAATTCCATAATATGTTGCTTTTTTACGAGAAATAATTTCATAGGCTGCTTGTTGTACACCAACATATATCTTGTGTAATTCATCCATATTTTCATTGCGTTCAACCATATACTCCATCAAACTTTTAGTTCCAATATATGTGTTCATCCATGGTACAAACGAAGAGTCTCCATGTTCACCTAATATATAGGCATGAACATTAGCCGAAGAAATATCTAAATACTCACTAATTAAATAACGTAATCTAGCTGTATCAAGGATTGTTCCAGAACCAATAACTCGATGTGCTGGTAAACCAGATACTTTATATGCAACATAAGACATTAGATCTACTGGATTCCCCGCAACAACTATAATACCATCAAAGCCACTTGCCATAATTTGTTCAGTAACAGATTTTGTGATTTTCGCATTAACAGCTGTTAATTCTAATCGTGTCTGACCCGGTTTTTGTGCCGCACCTGCTGTAATAACAACAATATCAGCGTCTTTACAATCTGTATAATCTCCTGCTTTTATTTTCATTTTGCTTTGTGCATATGGTAATCCATGACTTAAATCCATAGCCTCACCAATTGTCTTCTCTTTATCTACATCAACCAATACTAATTCATCCACTCCACCTGTATTTAACATGGAATATGCCATTGACATTCCAACAAAACCTGTTCCTACTAATACTACTTTTTTTAAATCTTTATTTTTTTTCATAAGGACTCCCTCCTTCACACCCATATTATATATGCTTGTTATAAAAAAAGAAAACTATATACATTATTTATTATAGTATTAATTCCATAATATATACAAAAAAGACCATAAAAGGTCTTCTATGATAATATTGTTCCACAATATTCACACGGCTGTGCTTTATGAGTGATTTTATTGTTAGCCCCACAATTGTTACAATTTTTAGAATATACTGTATTCTCCTCATTTATAACTGTACTTTCCTCTTTCATAGAAATTATAACTACTTTATTCATCTTATTATTTTTCTCTTTAAAAGAATTTTGATCTAGCCATTTTAGTTCTATAAGACCTTCTAAATTGAAATACTTTTTTGAAATCATCATTCCAATATCTGTTCTAATTTGTGTTTCATTTATTGAAGTATATTCACTAATTTCTTGTAACTCCCTTTTTCCATTTTCTAAAGCATCTAATATTTTTTTGAAACGTTCTATTCTTTTTTTTATAATTCTTTTTGATACTTCCATTGTTAATCCACATAATAAAAAAACAAAGACAACTAAGTTTTGCGCAGCTATCATCGCAATAATTGCAATACAATAAAAGATCCATTTAAATATTTCCCCTACTTTAAGGTCTGTTTCAGCAGCTCTAATCGCTTTATCACT
>JBKEBJ010000402.1:0-22156 GCA_047973105.1 Coprobacillaceae bacterium
GATATTGATTGTTATCATTTCTTCACCTTCTTCTTGTTTTGTACTATTTATTTCTTTATCAACTTGTTCATTAAAAGAAGAAACTTCTTTTGATTGACAACCACAAAAAAGTAAACTAATAAATACTAAAACACTAATATTTTTCATCCTGTTGTAATCCTTTTTTTATTTTAAATATAAGATAATCTAAACAATCTATTTGTTTTTTATCTGCATGAATTTTTTCAAGTAAAATACATCTTTGTTTTGATAATAATCATAATTGTTCTTCTATTTTTTTATCATTATTAAATTGTAAAAAATCATTGATTATTTGTTCATTACATCCTGCATCTTTTAAATTTGTAATGAGAGAATTTCTTGAATCATTATTACATTCCATACTACCAGCTCCTTTGATATACATTTTAAAACACCATCTTTACTATATCAAATACTTATATTATATACTTTCATATGCTTTACAAGCATATATGAATATAATATAATTTTACTTAGAGGTGATAGTATGGAGTTAAGAATATTAGAGTATTTTCTAGCAATCGCTAGAGAAGAAAGCATTTCTAAAGCTGCGACTTATTTACACATTACACAACCTACACTTTCTAGACAAATAAAAGATCTAGAAAATGAATTTGGTAAACCATTATTTATTCGTGGAAATCGTAAAATAACACTAACTGATGAAGGAATGCTTTTACGAAAAAGAGCAGAAGAGATAGTTAATTTAGTGGAAAAGACAGAAGCAGAAATGACAACTACTGATGAAACTATAAACGGAGATATTTATATCGGTGGTGGTGAATCAGAAGGTATGCGATTTATCGCTAAAGTCATCCACCATATTCAAACTGAATATCCATCTGTTCATTTTCATTTATTTAGTGGTAATGCTGAGGATGTAACAGAACGCCTTGATAAAGGTCTTATAGACTTTGGTATATTGATTGAACCAGCCGATATGTCAAAATATGATTTTATTAAACTACCTTCTACTGATGTCTGGGGTTTACTCATGCGAAAAGATAGTGAATTAGCGTCTTTAGATAGAATTACACCAAATGATTTATCTAACAAATCTCTTATTTGTTCGCAACAAGCATTAGTCAAAAACGAGATATCAGGTTGGTTAGGCAAAGATTTTAGTAAGCTTAATATCATTGCCACTTATAATCTTATTTATAATGCTTCCCTAATGGTTGAGGAAGGTAATGGTTATGCTTTATGTTTAGATCGTTTACTTAATACTAGTGGTGATAGTAACCTTTGTTTTAAACCGCTAGAACCTAAATTGGAAGTTGGAATAGTCTTAGTTTGGAAAAAATATCAAATCTTCCCTAAAGCAGCTGAATACTTTCTAAGAAAAATTCAACAGGAATTATCCTCATACCTTAAATAATATTTTTTCGTACGATTAAAAACACTCTGTGAGAAATAGTCATAGAGTGTTTTTACTATAGATTTATATATAAAATTATACAATTCATACAAATGATTATCAACATTGTAACTATGAAGATATTGGCTACCTGTTTATTTGAAAGTTTTTGATTATAATAACTTCCAAATACTCCACCCAGTAAAGCTGTGGGAATAACATATAATAAAGGTTCTATATCAAATGATTGAAACCCTGTAGTAAGAGCTATTGTTCCTAGCTTTGAAAGCTGGGAAAAAAGAATTGTTGCAATACTGTATAATGTTGCTTTCTTTACATCCATTCCTAGAAAGATAGTAAATACAGCTACATTTATTGGACCACCACCAATTCCTAAAAAGCTAGAAAAGGTTCCTAGTAACAAACCAATAATAATATAACTCATTACACCATTTACCTTCCAAGTCAAATGTTTATAGACACTTATAATCACAAATACTAATAATCCATTTAAAAGAACAGCTTGGATATTACGTACTGCAGTTTCTGGAAAAATAGCTAAACAATAATCAAACAATATATTACCAATAATTCCACCAAGCATTGAAGCAAAAGCTATGATAGCTAGTACCTTTAAATTCATATTTTTTCTATTATTTCTTTGTTTTATCAATGAAATAATTGCCATTGAAGTTACTGCTACAGTCGATAGAAAAGAAATATTAGTTAAACTATGATAGTTAATTAAATCTAATACTGGTTTAATAATAACGCCACCTCCTAGGCCTGCTAAAGCGCCTAGGAAAGTAGCGATAAAAATAACGATACTATATATTAAAATCATCTTTTGTCTCTAGTACTTGGAACAAAATCTGTAGTACTCATATAAAATTTCAAAATTCGTTCCTTAAACATTAGAATTTCTTGTGCGTAATTTGGATTATGGATTTGATTTTCTAATTCTAAGGGATCTTTATCCAAGTCATAAAGTTCATCTGTTTCATATAAACGTAATGTATATTTTAAATTATTAATACGGCACATAACTGCTTTTGTATGTTCAGGTCCTTCACTAGATTGGGCGTGTAATCTAGGATAATAAGGAGAAGTCGGAGTATGTCCTTTTTCCATTGCTTGTTCTTCTCCATGAATACGTCCCCCTTCACAAAATACTGCATCCTTGTGTATTTCATTTCCAGCAATTGTCGATACTAGCGATTTTCCAAATTGGGTATAAGATAAAGAGAATCCTGCCATTTCTGCAATTGTACTTGGAATATCTAACAATTCTATCAATGCTTTAGATTTTCTTGGTGAAACATCAAATTGTTTCGCAGGTTTTATAAGTAAAGGTATATTAGAAATTGGATTTTCAAAACAATTCTGAACTTTTTCTGCAATATTATAATCACCTGTATAATCTCCATGATCACTATATACAAAAACACTAGTATCATCATACATATTATATTTCTTAAGTTGTTTTTTTAACAATCCAAATTGATAATCAAAACGTGATACCATAGCCAAATAAGTTGCACGTAATTCACTAAATTGTTCTTCATTCCAATTGCGTAGATTTTGTTTTTTCTCAATAGCGTATAACATGCTTGCTCGATTATTTAAAGTATGAACACTTGGCCTTCTTGGTGGTAATAATGAGCGATTAATAGAGGAATACCAAGGATCCTCACAAGCATATGGCGGATGTGGAAAACTCAGTGTACAGTATAAGAAGAATGGTTTACTATTTGGTTCTTTACTCTTTCTTTCAATATAATCTAGAGCTATTTGAACACACGTCCAATCTGTCTTTCCATACCCCTCTTTATTTTCTAATTTCCCAATATAGAAGGAATACAAACTACCATTAGAAATCATTTCATCTGTAATTTCAAGCTTTTTATTTTTTTCATAAGACATAAAGGATGGATTTAGAATGTCACGAGTATTACCATGATGAATACCGTCATAATATTCATCACAATAATCTGTTTTCTTTCGAGTTGACGGTACTACATCATTTCGTCCAATCCATATTACCTCATATCCATTTTGTTTCATTTCTTTTAATATATTTGGTTCATTCTCTCTTTGTAAAAAATGCATTGTTCGATGCCCTGTTGTATGTGGATATAAACCAGTTAAAAAACTACAACGAGAAGGTACACATACTGGATTTTGACAATATGCATTTTCAAAGGACACTCCTTCCTCTAAAATCGCATCTAAATTAGGAGTAACAGATGCTTCATTGCCCATATGATGTAAAGAATCTTGACGCATCTGATCTGCTAAAAACAATACTATATTTGGTCTTTTTTTCATACGTTTCCTCCCAATCTATTATTTATTTTATTCTTTTAAAGCATTTTCTTCTGCACACGCTTGTTTATCAATAATCTTAAAAAATGGATAATAAATTGCGAATGTTAAGAATAAACAGAACACTTGAAATAACGCTACTTGCCATCCCCCCTGAATAAATCCACTAATAATTGGTGGCATTGACCATGGAATTTGATACCCTATCAATACTGGTAATATTCCAACTGCTGTTAAACCATACGCCAATAAAATAGTAACCACAGGAGCTAATATAAATGGAATAAGCATTGTCGTATTTAATACCATTGGTGTACCAAATATAACTGGTTCATTAATATAGAATATATTTGCAGGTAAAGCTAATTTACCTAGTGTTTTATATCTTTGTGATTTTGCGATAAATATCATTAATACACATAAAGATATCGTCATCCCGGCTCCACCAAAATTATAGGTATTCTTAAAAGCTGTCGTATAAATATGTTCAGGCGTTCCACCTGCTTGATAAACGGCTAAATTTTCCAATGCTAAAGGTAATAGAAATGGATTACTAATCGAATTAACAACATTTCCTCCATGAATTCCAAAGAACCATAATATATGGAGAGCTATCGCAAATACAATTGCTCCTCCTAAACTTCCACCAATCATCTGTAATGGTTGTGCAATAAAGGTATAAATGAGATTATGGAAACTTCCATAACTTGTTAAACTAAATAAATAACCAACAATTAAGAAAAGTGCTCCAATAAGAAATATTGGAATCAAAGAACTAAATGACTGAGAAACCATAGGTGGAACCCCTTCAGGCATTTTAATTACCCACCCCTTTTTCATAAATTGGATAAATAACAATGCTGCTATACATCCAACAATCATAGCTACAAAAAGTCCCTTCGCTCCTAACCAATCCATTGAAATGGCAGTTACAATAGTATCCTCTTTGGTAACAATTTGAGCTAGTGGTGTAACAATTAAAAAACTTACCAAAGCGGCAATCCCACCTGCGAAACCATTATATCCTTCTTCACTAGTAAAGGCATATCCAACCGCAATAACAGTATATAAAGAAATTAAATCAATTGTTAATTTCGATGGTAATGATAGCCAAGTATTAAACCCTGATTCTGCTAGCCAGTTTGTCCAAGCTTCGATTGGAAAACTAGCTGCTAAAGTAAAAATTGATCCAAAAATAGTTAAAGGTAAAATCATCATAAAACCTTTGTTTATTGCTTTTAGATATCTATTCTCTGATAATTTATTACCAATAGGTAATAGTTTAGATTCTAAAGCATTCATAAAATTTTGCATAATACTTACTTCCTCCCTCGTCTACTACATATAATATTTAATACGGCGCCATAATGAAACAAGTTTCAATTTTATTATATCACTATTGGAATTATTTTCAATATTATTTTGGAAATAATTTCATATCAATCATTATAATTAATGAAAGTATTGATTTAATGCCATTTATATTAATATATATATTATTAAAATATTTGAAATTTGTTCCAAAAATAGTATAATGATCATGGAGGTTATAAAATATGAACCCAATACAAAGAATTGAATATCATAAAGACAATTATACAAAAGTAGAAACACAAATATATCAATGGATAAAAAAACAACCCCAATCTATTATTCGATTACATATTGAAGCTTTTGCGGAAGAAACAAAAACTTCGAAAGCAGCGATAATTCGTTTTTGTAAAAAGATTGGTTATAATGGTTTTGCGGAATTTAAATTTGAATTATCACGTTATATTATTTCCGGTGAAAGAGATTCTAATAGTTCTGATGATTTAGATACTATTAAATCAATCACTTCTTTATATGAAGGCTACCTTCGTCAGTTTAGTAACACCATATCGTTATCAGAAATAAAAAAATTAGTAGAAGATATCAAAAGTGCTAAACGTATTAAAATTATTGGTAATAATCGAACTGGCTTAGCTGCTATGCAAATGCGTTTACGTATGTCAAAAATTGGTTTTGATGCTGAGGGAGTAACAGATATGACTCTCGTTATTTCTTTAGAGGATATCTTAAGTAAAGGTGATGTTGTTATTTTATTTTCGGTTTATGCAAAGAGTAAAGTATATTCTTCTTTTGTAAAAGAAGTGAAAGACGCAGGTGCTAAAATTGCATTAGTTACTATGACACCTGATAATTCTCTAGCCAAACATTGTGATTATGTCTTCAATTTGCCATGCATATCCAAGGCGTCTACCACTTCATTTTTAGATGATCAAGCTTTATTATTTGTTTTTATTGAAATTTTATTGGCTGAATTAGCTTATTAAATATTAAAAGAGGCTATACAGAAAAGTATGAAAACTTATCTGTTATAGTCTCTTTCTTTAGTATATATTAATCTAAATTTTCACCATTAGTAGCAATTACTTGCTTATACCAATTAAATGATTTTTTCTTTGAACGAGCTAATGTTCCATTTCCAGCATCATCTCTATCAACATAAATAAAACCATAGCGTTTACTCATTTCTCCTGTAGACGCAGATACTAAGTCAATTGGTCCCCAAGTAGTATATCCTAATAAGTCTACACCATCGATTTCAATTGCTTCTTTCATAGCTTTAACATGTTCTCTTAAATAATCAATACGATAATCATCATTAATTGAACCATCAGCCTCTACTTTATCGATAGCCCCTAGTCCATTTTCTACGATGAATAAAGGTTTTTGGTAACGATCATATAAATCATTTAATGTAATACGTAATCCTAAAGGATCTATTTGCCATCCCCATTCACTTTCTTTTAAGTGTGGGTTTTTAGCTCCTCTAAACATATTTCCTTCACCTTCATCAAGATCTTTATTAGCAGTACCAACTTTACTTGAATAATAACTAAATGAAATAAAGTCTACTGGATATTCTTTTAGTAATTCTTTATCTCCATCTTCACAAGGAATTTCAATTCCTTCTCTTTCACATTCTATAATCGCATAATTTGGATAATATCCTCTTGCTTGTACATCCACAAAGAAATATCCTTCACGATCTTTTTCTCTTGCTGCCATTACATCTTCTGGTGCACAAGAATATGGATAACAACTTCCTCCTGCTAACATACATCCTACCATGTTTTCTGGATCAATTTCATGTGCTATTTTAGTTGCTAAACTACTAGCTACTAATTCATGATGAATTGCAGTATATTGTGCTTGTTTTAAGCTTTCACCTTCTTCAACAACTAATCCAGCTCCCATAAATGGTAAATGTAAAATAACATTGATTTCATTGAATGTTAGCCAATATTTTACTAATCCTTTATAACGAGTAAATAATACTCTCACTAATCTTTCATAAAAACCAATTAGTTTTCTATTTTTCCATCCACCATACTCTTTGATTAAATGTGCTGGACAATCAAAATGTGTAATTGTTACTAATGGTTCAATACCATATTTTTTACATTCATTAAATATATTTTCATAGAACTCTAATCCTTTTTCATTTGGTGTTTCTTCATCACCATTAGGAAAAATTCTTGTCCATGCTATTGATAAACGATATGTTTTAAATCCCATTTCCGCAAATAATGCAATATCTTCTTTATAATGATGATAATGATCTATTGCTTCTAATCCTGGATAAAATTCTCCTTCTTGATGCGTTAATGGTGTACCTACTCCACCCATTACATTAAAACGATTTTTACCATGAGGAACTAAATCAACATTCGCTAATCCTCTTCCATCTACGTTATATGCTCCTTCACATTGGTTAGCAGCTGTCGCTCCTCCCCATAAAAAATTATTTGGAAATCCCTTTCTTTTTCCTCCTTGTATTGTATAGTATTATTTATATCATACAGAGAGTTTCATTTCTCATTTTTTTCATAAATTAAAATTATTATAAGTATTTTATACTTTTATTATATCTTCTACTACTATTTTTTCTTTCTCTTCTACAAATATCGTTTCTGTTTTACATAATCTACGATATAGAATAATAGAAACTATAGCTGCGATGGTTTCTGCTAAAATAAAACTATACCAAACGCCTTGTAATCCAAAAATACTCGATAATAAATAAGCACTTAATAATGTAATTATAAATTGACGCAATAAAAATACAATAAGAGAATATCCGCCTTTTCCCATCGCCTGAAATAATGTTGGTAATATAAATCCAACGGTCGCTGGTAAAAAAGAAAAACAAATAATTTGTAATGCTGGTATTCCCATCTTTATCATCTCTGGTGAGGCATTGAAAAGAGATAACATGGTTTGAGGAAATAATAAAAATAGTAATGTTCCAAATCCCATAATAATTGCACATACAAGCATACTTATTCTTAATGTTTCTTTTAATCGTTGTTTATTTCCTGCTCCATAATTAAATCCCATAATTGGCATTGCCCCTTGTGTTAACCCACTTGCAGGCATAAAAACAAAGGTTTGTAGTTTATAATAAACCCCGTATAAGGACACTGCAGTATTAGAGAAGGTTATTAAAATAGAATTTAATCCCATAACTAAAATACTTCCTAAAGCATTCATACAAGTACTAGGTATAGCTATAATGGCAATTTTTTTAATAGTAAGCCAACTGAAATGAAATTTTTTAATGTCTATTTTAACTGCAAAATCACCACGAAGAAAAATAGTAATAGAGAAAATCATCGCTACACATTGTCCAATAACAGTAGCTACAGCGGCTCCTGCAACACCCATTGCTGGCATTCCAAAGTAACCAAAGATAAAAATAGGATCCAAAATAATATTAACAATAGCCCCCAATGCTTGCATTAACATTGGAAAAATCATAGAACCTGTGGATTGAAATACTTTCTCAATACAAATATGAATAAAACTTCCAAAACAGAAAATAACACAAATTAATGTATAAATCTTTGCATCTGCAATAATGGCAGTTTGATTTGTGAATAAATGAAAGAATGGATCAATTACTATGAATACGACAATCACAAAGGTAATTGCCATAACTACTGCCATAATTAATCCATGACTAACAGCACTATTCGCTTCATCATAATCCTTTTCTCCTAATTTTCTGGCAATATAAGAATTCACCCCTACTCCTATTCCAACAGAAAAAGCAACAATTAATGCTTGCATTGGAAATGCTAATGAAACTGCAGTTAATGCCTCCTCACTAATTTGCGCAACAAACATACTATCTACGATGTTATATAATGATTGAATGAGCATTGATATCATCGGTGGTATTGCCATTGACATTAACAATGGAAATACAGGCTTTTCAATCATTTTATTTAATTCCTTATTCTTCATATAATCCCCCTTAACATAAACAAAGACCCAGTCGCTATTTTGGTCAGAAAATAGTAAATGGGCCTTATTCAGACATTTAATTGTATAGATATACTACTATATTTTCATATGATTATCAATGTTTTTTTCAGAAATGGATAAAATAATTATTTTTTGTCTATACTCAACTATTAGTTGAGTGTTTCAATCAACAAACTATTGAATTCAACTGCTAATAAACATATACTGAGAATGAAAGGACAAGTAATAATTATGAACAATATATTAGGAAACACATTTAAAGATAAAAGAAAAGAACTTGGTATGACACAAGAAGAACTTGCCGAAAAACTTGGTATCACATTTCAAGCAGTATCGAAATGGGAAACAGGTATTTCTATGCCCGATATTAATATGTTACAATCCATAAGCCAATTATTTAATATTAGTATTGATGAACTTATCACAGGAAAAAGTGATCAAAACTCAAAAAAAGAACGAGCGAAATGGGGAAAAATCATTGGAACTGTGACAAATGATATTCATGCAGATATTGGTAAAATAATTGGCGATGTTAAAGGAGATATCTATGGTGATGTTAATGGTAATATTCAAGGAGAAACACAGAATATTTATGGAAATGTTATAGGAAATATCCTAGGAACAGTCAATGGCGACATTACTGGATATGTTAGTGGTAACTTATACGGTGTTGTTACTGGAAAAGTTAAGCTTGGTGTTAGAGGAAAAGTTCTAGGTAGTATTATTGGTGATGGAATTAATGTTCCTGAAGAAAACAATAAGAAAAAATAAATGTAATAAGTTATTATTTAGAATTCTGTATATTCAAAGATATTGTAAACTCATTTTTTAATAGGTTTGAAATTTTCAGATAAAAGTAGTGATACACTTTATTGTATATCACTACTTTTATATTATACTTAATCTTCAATTATTTTAATTTGTTATATATTTCATCTGTAACTGGTTCACACCATTCATTACTGGCTCCTTCAGCAGGAACAGAAATTGCGATATGAGCAAACCAACTATTTTTAGTTGCTCCATGCCAATGTTTTACTTCAGGAGGAATATTTATTACATCTCCTGGTTTTAAGATTTGAGGTTCCTTTCCTTCTTCTTGATACCAGCCTTCTCCATCAGTAACCAATAAGATTTGACCACCTTTATGATGAATATGCCAATTATTACGACATCCAGGTTCAAACGTTACATTCGCTATTGATACACCTTTTGTCGTTAATGCATTCAAATAGCTTTGACCAATGAAACAAGACGCATATGCCTCGTTTTTTTTCACCTAAACCAAATAATGTGTCTTTTTCTTTTTTCATTTCTTTTCCTCCTATTAATTTCTTATAACTTCTACTAAACTAAATTTGTTATTCTCATATTCATATACAAAAATACAACAATTAGGAAAGCCTTTTTCTAATTCATCTGTAGGGTCTTGTAATGCTCTCAAAAAATTAAAACATGCCCCACTATGAGAAACTACTAATACATTTTCATGTGTTTTTATATCCATTATTTCTGTTAGTACATTGACCATTCTATCTTTTACATCGTTTGAAGATTCCCCACCATATGGAAGATAAAAGCTCTCAAAGGCTTTCGTTGTTTTAGGATTCAAATCTTCACTTTCACCTTCGAATATTCCATAATTCATTTCTTTTAATTCCTTCATTCTAGTATATGGCATATTGCCTTCTAGAATGAGTTCTAATGTATCTACACATCGTTCTGATGTAGAACAATATGCATGATCAAATAATATATTATGTTCTTTAAAATATTCTCTTGTTTCTATTGCTTGTTCTATTCCCTTAGTAGTCAATGGTGAATCACACCACCCTTGAATTTTTCTCTTTACATTAAATAGTGTTTCACCATGTCGCATTAGGTATAATCGCTTTTTCATATTTACAATTTAAATCCTTCACCAGGAGCTAGGATATGAATACGTTCTTCATTTACAACACGTCCTTTTAAAGATTCAGGATTCCCATTAAAAGCATCCATTTCAGGAGCATCTACACTACCCCAATGAATAAGAATCAAATGACTATTAGGATAATTATTCGCTAAAGTGATTGCATTATCTAAACCTATATGCCATGAATTATCAGAGAAATCAAATAAAATAACATCTGGTTCAGGCATTTCTAATTGTTCTTTCATTAAACGAGAGTCACCTGGAAGCCAAATAGTTCCATCCTTTGTCTCTATCCAGAAACCACAATAATCTTCTGATCTATATTCTCTAATAGTTCTATATTTTTCTTTTTCATTTTGCCAAGCATGATCTGCAGGTGTTAGTGTAATTTGCATATTGCCAATTGAGAATGAATCTTTTATATCATGCCCTATTCCATCAATATTTTCTTCTTTCAATAATTCTTTAACATAATGAGGAGCATGATATTCCTTAGTCACTGATGCTAAATCACGACATGTCTTTCGACTAAAATGATCATTATCACAGTGCGTTAATAATACTGCATCCAATTGTGGAACATCCTTAGGTAGTATTGGCATATCAATTAATAGTGGCATATCAAAACCTTCCAACAAAGGATCAATCATCGCTGTACTACCATAACTATTAATAAATATACTCGCATTCCCCAACCAATAAATGACTGTATTATTGTTGTTTTTAAAATCATTATCATTCATTATTATTGTTTTAGGTGCTATTGCTTGTTTACTCATATGCATCATCCTTTCTATACATATTTATCATAATAGAAACTATTTAAAATGTCCAATACCTATTATTTATTATAAATAATGCTTTTTAAGCATATAAAAAACATACTTATAAAGCAAAGTATATTGTCCTTAATAGTATGTTTTTATTGTTCCAACATGTATTCTATTTCTTGATTTTAACAAAAAATATCGATACTATATACGATACAGATAATGTACTTAACATATCGAATGGTGTAAATGTTGGAAACGATGAGATAAATCCTATATAGTAAGCAATTTGTACTACTATAAAAGCTATAGAAATCATTATAAATATACTTACTGTACTCCCTATTATACTAATAGTATCTTTATCTTGTTTATTAATACTATTCGTAATTGATAAACAACTATAAACACATATTACAATTTCTAATCCTAATGTTACATAATCAAATATTCCCATATTCATATCCTCCTTACAATCTCTTTTATAAGAAATAGTATAAAGGAATCTATAAATAAAAAATGAATATGTCCTAATTGGTCGATATTCATTCTTATTTGACATATGAATAGATTAATCTTCCTTTAATAAATCAGAAAATGATTTTCTATTAACTTCAATTTTTTTATTTCTATCAAATATTTTTAAGTAATTCTTTTCATAGTACTTCGAAAAAACACATGCGTATAAAATGTTTAATATGAGATTGATTGAATATTCTGATGTAAATCCTGCGATTTTAGAATGTATTTTTTCTCTTGTTGAAATTTCTAATACTTGAGTCGATAACTTTTTCAATGAATTTTCACCGATACTTGTAATAGCGATAATCGGTATCTTTGATTTTTTTAGTTGTTTAATCGGCTCTAATACCTTTTGACTTTCACCACTATATGAAATTACAATAGCACAATCCTTTGGTGTCGCTAAAAAGGTATCGTATACTTGATTTCCATAGAACTCTTCTAAATGAACATGGAACCCTATTCGTAACATTTTATATTTGAAGTTATGTGCTTGATATAAATTGTTCTCGTTACAAATCATATGTATAACATTCGCATTTTTTATTATATTAATAGTTTCTTGTAATGTATCATGATGTATTAAGGAAAGCGTATCATCGCCTGTTTCTTTCATCAAAGATGTCATAATATTCGAAATCTGCATAATCGTATGTTTTTCATTAAAAGGTGTATTTGCATCTATTTTTTTAAAATGGCTATCTAAATATGTTGTTTCTTTTATATAGTCCTCTTTCAATTCATCAAATCCTTTATAGTTCAATTTTTGTGACAATCGAACTACAGAAGATGATGATGTATATGTTTCTCTTGCAATATCTCTTGTCGACAATTCTTTTAAATGATATCGATTCTCTATAATGAAATTAGCTATTGTTTCTTCTGCAATAGTTAATTTAGCTTGTTTAACCTTTTGTTCAAATATCATATCTATCACCTCTAAATAATTATATCGCATTTTACTTTATTCGACTAGTTATACTTTGGAGCACTGCTCCAAAATCATGCTTATAATTTTCTATATTTTAACAACAGTGTAACTAAAGTGGTATACCCAATTGTTATAAACAACATTCTATAATAGAATGAATATTCTAAAGAAACGGGGGATATATATGAAAAAGAAATTAATATTAAATTATATAGCTATTCTTATTTTATTTTTAGGAACAGGTGCTGGTACATTTGAGAACGCGGCTACACAATCAATGATTGAAGCATGGCCAGAAGTTGCCACTGCCTCTATTCGATCAATGATTACACTACCGTGTTTGATTAGTATGGTAACAATGATATTAGTAGGACGAATTGTAGGTCGAAAAATATCTTATCGACATACTGCCATTATTGGCTCTATACTAATTATTATTGGAGGTATTAGTCCATTCTTTATTCATTCAAGTTGGAGTATTATCTTAATGTTTAGAGTTATCTTAGGTGTTGGTGTAGGATGTCTTTCTATTCGAAATCCACTTTTAGTAAACACTGTACCTCCTGAACAATTAGCTAAATTTATAGGATTAGGGAATGTTGTAAGTAGTATTATGTCTGTCCTTATTGCTCCTTTAGTTGGACATTTAACAACTTATGGATGGCAATATGCCTTTTTAAGTAATAGCTTCGCTATTATTGTTATTATCCTAGTTATGTTATTTTTAAAAGAGCCAAAAAAACAAGAAGAGATTAAAAACATTGAAAAAATAAAAATACCTAATACAGTATTTATCTATATTATTATTCAATTCTTTGCGACAATGTCTTTGTATCCTTTATTATCTGGTATATCTACATATCTACATGATTTAAATATTGGTTCTGCAACAATTGCAGGCTATATGTTATCTATTTACACATCTGGCGGTATAATAACAAACTTATTACTTAATAAGATTCATCGAAATTTAAAAGGAAATGCTCTACCACTAGCATTTATCTTACCAATTATTGGTGTATCTTTAGTTATAGCTAGTCCAAATATTATTGTTATTGGTCTTGGGGTATTTATCTCTGGTGTTGGGTTTACTATTGTCTTTTCATTACTTCAAGTTCTTAATGGCCGCGTTTGCGATGAACAAAGTGTTGCCCAAGGATCTACTCTAATATTAGCTGCCAATCAATTAGCCGTGTTTCTATCAAGTTATTTCATTGAAATCACTGCACACTTTAATATTTTTGATATTGAAATGAAGAATCCATATTTTATATGTGTCATTATTTATATTTTTCTAGCAATCAGTAGTGTTTTATTCAAAAATAAGATTAATATAACTAACCATAATTCTAATGCTTAGAAAAACATAATTTATATAAAAATCAAAATAAAAGTCCTAATTCATAATGAGATTAGGGCTTTTATTATAATATAAATTAGTATATTTTACTTACTATTACTTTTCTCTTTTGATTGTTTACGTCTTCTTTTAGCATCCAACTTTTTTTGAGCCGGTGTTTTAGGAGCGTAATCAACGTATTCTTCATATTTTCCTGAAGCAAGTTCCCAAAGATATAAGGATGCTACCGTAGCGTATGGTGAGTATCTTCTTTTATATTTCGCGAATAATTTAGGTGTTATCTTACGATGATGATATACCATTCTAAGACCACGATGAATAGCGATATCACCCCAACTAAAGATATCTAAACGTTGCATAGAGAATGTCATTAACATCTCTGCTGTCCAAACTCCAATACCATTAATTTCGCTAAGACATTTACATACTTCATCATCTGTCATTTTTGGTAATTGTTCTAAATCCAAACTACCATCTAGGATATTTTCTGCAAGCCCATTAATGTAGGATGCTTTCCTAAAAGATATTCCACATCCTTGTAATGTATCTAGTGGCATAGAATTTATGTGTTCTGGTGTTATTGGATGAAAGGTTTCTATAAAGCGTTTCCAGATAGTTTCTTGTGCTTTAGTAGAAATTTGTTGTCCAATAATAGAATTAATGATAGCCATGAACATATCTGGTATTATCTTTCGTTTTATAGGACCAATCTTATTAATTGCTTCACCAAGAAGTGGATCTTTTAACCTTAAGTAATCCATTGCATCTTGCCCATATTCTAAGTACGATGTAATAACTGTCATTTTATAATTTCCTCTCTATTATTTAAATATTAAATTGCTGTTCCTTTAGTTGGAATAATAAATTTTGTTATGTCTACTCCTTCTAATTCAAGAAGTTTTAGTTTTTTATCTATTCCACCTGAGAATCCTGTTAAACTACCATTTCCCCCTACTACTCGATGACATGGGATAATGATTGAAATAGGATTGTGTCCTACTGCACCACCAATTGCTTGACCCGACATACTCTTTCGCTTCATTTTCTTCGCCATCTTCTTCGCTACATCACCATAAGTAACTACTTCTCCATAAGGAATATCACATAAGATTTCTAATACTCCTTTTCTAAAGTCACACCCTTCTGGTGCGAGTGGTAATTCTGAGATATTTGGATTTTTTCCTGCAAAGTAAGCATCTAACCATCTACATGTTTTCTTAAAAACAGGCAAATCATTTTTCTCGATTACTTCATCTTTGATTGTATTCGCAAAATATTTCTGCTCTTTCATCCACAAACCGATTATATTTTCACCATCACTAGCTAACATAATTGGACCAATCAGTGATTCATAATATGTGGTATACGTCATTTTTCTTCCTCCTGATATATATAATTCCATAGACTTATTATAGCGTAACTACGCCATGGTCTTAGGCTTTTAGATATATTTAGTACTTCTGTTCTTACTTTGGATGGTAATACCTTTATAATTTCAAAATTCTTATCTATAACAACATCTGTCCACAGCATAGTACGCATTGCAATATGCAATGCACATTGCCTACTAATTCCTAATAAGGATACTAATTTTTCTGTTTCTTCTTTTGGATTAACACAATGATAAAAATCTATTTTTTTATCTATAAAAATATTCGCTAGAAGTAAAATAGTATTTAGCTTTGTTTTATCAATAGTAAATGGTTTTGAATACTGACTATTTGTCTCATCAAAGTTTTTAATATCTTCTGGAGTTGGAAATGTATGTGTTAGTCCTTTTACTGTATATAAAGATGAACCATACCTTTCCACAAATTGTCCAACTACTATATTTGTTTCCTCTCTATTATTTCCTTCTCCAAGGATTGTTCTCACTGCCATTTCAAAGGGATCAAAACAACCAGGTAATCGTGTTCCTAAATTTATGATTTTCGAATCAATAGTATCCATCTGTTTCAATGATTCATGTACTGCTTGTGGATCACAAGTTAAATCAAATATATGACGGACTCTTGCTAATACTTGTGGGATAACACTTAATAATGTACTATCCACATGAACTATTAACATATTCTTTTTGGGATGTTGTTTAACTTTAATCCATCCTTGAACCAATTCTCCTGTATCTGTTTTCAAATGAACGTTTCTATAGTATACATCATCTTCTACTAATTCAACTCTAGGTATTTTGTATGTAGATAAAAATGTTAACATTTCTTTCCAACGATATGGTGGTCGATACCCTAAAGACAAACAAATAGTATTTCCCATCGTATTCGTATTATTAGTTTGTTTACGTAAATTAGTAGGTGTAAGACGATATTGTTTTTTAAAAGCATCATTGAATCGACGCAAACTACCAAATCCAGATGCCATAGCCACATCGAGTATTGAAATATCGGTATCTGTAAGTAAATTCTTTGCGAGTAAGAGTCGACATGTTTGTAAGTATTGAACTGGAGATACATTATATTCTTTAGAAAATACACGGCGTAAATGGCGATCCGTACAACCTAAATCATGAGCCACTTCTTCTATTGTTTGTCCTCTACCACAATTTTCTTCTAATATTTTTGTTGCCCGTTCAGCCAGTGAACTACTTGCATCTACTAACGCATTTCCTGGTGCTAATTCTGGTCGACATAATAAACATGGCCGATATCCATCTTGTTCTGCCGCAGCTGCAGTAGAATAAAATGTGCAGTTTTTAACTTTTGAAAGTTTCGCTCGACATACTGGTCGACAATAAATCCCTGTAGAAGCTACTCCTACAAAGAACTGCCCATCAAATTTTGTATCCTTTGATTTGAGTGCTTGATACCAAATATTTTTATTATCCAATTCCATACTTTTCACCACCTATATAGGTATTATAACACTAACATTTCATTATATTAGCTATTTTCGGACATGGATGTATATTTTATTAAATAAAAAAGACCATTATTTGATTTAAAATAATGATCTTACTACTACAGACTATTTATCTATACCATATAAATAATCTTCATCTTTCATTGCTTCTACATGACCAAGTAAATATCCATTACCTACTTGTGAAAAGAAATCATGATTACTTGTACCTGTCGATATTCCATTCATAACAATAGGATTAACATCATTAGCAGTTTCTGGAAACATAGGTTCCATTCCTAGATTCATTAATGCTTTATTCGCATTATATCGTAAGAATGTTTTTACATCCGCACTCCAACCTAGCGCATCATATAGTTCTTCAGTATAACGTTCTTCATTTTCATATAGCTCATACAATAAATTATACATCCATTCTTTAAGTTCTTCTTGTTTAGATGTTGATAGTTCATTAAAACCAAGTTGGAATTTATAACCAATATACGTTCCATGAACAGATTCATCACGAATAATTAACTTTATTATCTCTGCAACATTGGCTAATTTATTATTTCCTAAATAATATAAAGGTGTATAAAAACCGGAATAGAATAGAAATGTTTCTAAAAAAACACTAGCCACTTTCTTTTCTAAAGGATTCCCATGTTTATATATTTCATTGATAATCTCTGCTTTTCTTTGTAAATGTAGATTTGTATTTGTCCATTCAAAGATTTCTTCAATTTCGCTTTTTGTATTTAATGTACTAAAAATAGAAGAATAGCTTTTAGCGTGAACAGATTCCATAAATTGAATATTGTTTAGAACAGCTTCTTCATGAGGTGTTCTAACATCTTTACGTAATTGATCCATTCCGCTTTCTGATTGAACAGTATCCAATAATGTTAATCCCCCAAATACACGACCTACTGTTTGTTTTTCTAAATCCGATAAAACTCGCCAATCATCTAAATCATTGGATAAAGGAATACGTGTATCTAACCAGAATTGTTCTGTTAGTTTTTCCCAAGTTGATTTATCTATTACATCTTCAATCGTATTCCAATTAATAGCTTCATAATATGTTTTACTCATAATAACCCCTCCTAAATAACACAGCTTTCACACTGATTACTTCCAATTTCTCCTGCATCTTCACTAAATGTTCTTACATAATAAATAGATTTAATTCCCTTATGAAATGCATAGTGACGTAAAATATTTAAGTCACGTGTCGTTTGTTTAGAAGTATCTTTCCATTCATATATCCCCTCAGGTATTTCAGAACGCATAAACAAAGTTAAACTCATGCCTTGATCTATATGTTTTTGTGCTGCTGTATAAACATCTATTACTTTACGCATATCCATATCATACGCTGAAGTATAATAAGATATCGTATCGTTAGATAAATATGGTGCAGGGTAGTAAATCTTTCCAATCTTCTTCTCTTGACGTTCTTCAATCATACGAGTAATTGGATGAATACTAGCACTTGTATCATTAATGTATGAAATAGATCCATTTGGAGCTACAGCCAGACGATTTTGATGATATAATCCATCTTCCATAACAGACTTACATAATGCTTTCCAATCTTCACTTGTAGGAATAAAAATATTTTTAAATATATTTTGTACTTTAGTAGTTTCTGGTGTATAAGAATTTGTAATATAATCATCAAAATATTTACCACTAGCGTAATCAGACTTTTCAAAATTATGAAAGCTTTGTTTACGTTCACGAGCTATTTTATTACTTTCAACTAATGTCCAATAATTTAATAACATAAAGTAAATATTTGTAAAATCTATTGACTCCTTTGAACCATAAACAATATGATTCTTAGCTAAATACGTATGTAATCCCATTGCTCCTAAACCAATAGTATGATGTAAAGTATTACCATGATAAATAGATGGTACAACATCTATTTTGGAAGTGTCTGTAATATATGTTAAAGCACGAACCATTGTTCCTATAGATTTTCCAAAGTTAGGGCTTTCCATTACATTTACAATATTAGTAGAACCAAGATTACAACTAATATCACTTCCCATCTTTTCATATTCTTGTTTATCGTTAATAATCGATGGTGTTTGAACTTGTAATATCTCTGAACAAAGATTACTCATGATGACTTTCCCATCAATTGGATTCACATTATTGACAGTATCAATATTAACAATATATGGATATCCAGATTCTTGTTGTAACTTAGAAATCTCATTTTCTAAATCTCGAGCTTTAATTTTTTTCTTACGAATATTAGGATTCGCTACTAAGTTATCATATTCTTTAGTAATATCTAAATATGAAAATGGCACACCATATTCTTTTTCTACACTATATGGACTAAATAAGTACATATCTTCATTATTACGCGTTAACTCATAGAACTTATCAGGTACAAGAGCACCTAAAGATAATGTTTTAACACGTACTTTTTCATCTGCATTTTCTTTTTTTGTTGATAAAAAAAGCTCAATATCTGGATGAAATACATTTAAATATACGACTCCTGCCCCTTGTCTTTGTCCTAACTGGTTAGAGTAACTAAAACTATCTTCAAAGAGTTTCATAACTGGTACGACACCACTTGCTGCTCCTTCATATCCTTTAATTGGAGCACCCGCTTCTCGTAGGTTAGATAATGTAATTCCTACACCACCACCAATACGTGAAAGTTGTAGAGCCGAATTGATAGAACGCCCTATACTATTCATATCATCAGTAACTTGGATTAAAAAACAAGACACTAATTCACCACGTCGTTTACGACCTGCATTCAAAAAAGATGGTGTTGCAGGTTGATAACGTTGATGAATCATTTCATCAGCTAAATCTAAAGCAAGTTTTTCATCTCCACCCGCAAAATATAAAGCATTAAACGCTACACGATCTTCATAAGTTTCTAGATACTCTGTCCCTTCATTGTTTTTCAATGCATATTGAGAATAAAATTTATATGCAGCCATAAATGACTTAAATTCAAATTTCTGTTCTTTTAAAAATGCATATATTTTTTCTATAAAATGCATTTTATATTTCTCAATAAACTCTTTTTCTATATATCCTTCTTTTACTAAATAGTTTATTTTATCTGTGACAGAATTAAACTGTTTAGTGTTTGGTTTTACATTTTCTTTAAAGAATGCAGTAATTGCCTCTTTATCCTTATGCAAAGGAATTTGTCCATTAACTGGACGATTAATTTCATTATTTAATTTAAAATATGTAATATTTTCTATTTTCTTAAGACTCAATTTCTTTCACAACCTTCCTAACATTATCAATATCTTCTTTTGTTCCACTATACTCAAATGCATAAAGTAATGGGACATTATACTTCTTAGCGATAGTTTTTGCAGTAAAAACAAACAATTCTGCAAAGTTTCTATTCCCACTACCTATAACTCCTTTAAAATAATTAGTGTTCGATTTATAATCTAAAAATGTATTAACTACTGTTGTCATTTCTTCATCATATGTTGGAACTATTAATACAAACTCTTCATTTATTTCTACACAAGGCATATCATTATCAATTTGATATACGTCCATATCTAATTTTTGAATAAAACGTTTAACTTGTCCAGTTACAGAATAATATACAACTTTCATTATTCACTTACCAATTTTTTTAATTGATCTGGACGAAACCCAACAATACTATGTTCTTCACTTAATACTACAGGTGCACTTTGAAATCCTTGTTCTTTTAGCCAAGGTATTACATCTGGTTGTTCATCTATATTAATCTCTTCAAAATGAATATTATTTACATTAAGAAAACGTTTTGTCATATTACATAGAATACAATTATTTTTTGAATATAATTTTATGTTCATAATTTTCCCCTCCTATATGTTACCTAAGTCTAACTTATACTTTCTAAAAAGAAAAAGCAATGGAAACGCCCCATCACTTATTTATTATTTTTATCATAAACAATCTCATATATTATTTGCATAATTCAAAAATTATCAAATTTAGTAAATATAATAAAGTTTTATTTAGTTCATGTTATAATTATAGAAATGTGTTACAGCTAAAACAATCAGTCATTCATAGAAATAATAAAGAGGGAGAGCACTATGAAGAAACTATTAAATAATATTTTTGATGCGCTTTTACTTTTCTTATCACAAGAAGCCAGAATTTTTCGATACTCACTTAGTTACTGTTTAATTCTTGCTTTATTCCCAACAGTAATCGTTATTTTTACAATGTTTTATATGGGATTTTTTGATATAGAAAAGATTATTGATGTAAATCAAATGATAGAGATTTCTAAAAGTTTTAAATTGGATCAGTTTATTACACCACTCATTGAAACTCTTCAAAAAAATCCATTCACAAATCTTGGTTCAAGTATCATAACTATCTTGATCTCTTGTTTTATGGCTAGTAACAGTCTGTATTCTTTTATGTTAATAACAGCTCAACAAGAAAAGTTCGCGACCTATGGGTTATTGATTCGAATTAAAGCAGTCTTTGTCTTTATTGGTTTAATATTATCAATCTTAGGAATTGTTATCATTGCTTATTTATCGCCTGTTCGTATTCGAACGATTGGAATCTTCGCTATCTTTGTATTTCTATATCTATTTTTTAGATCTTTATCTTTTGTGAAACGACCTATTTGGTATGGTTTACCAGGTACTATTTTTTCTGGAGTCGCTATAGGAATACTTTCTTTTATGTTTTTAAAAGTACTTGAAATTGTGAATTATGGAAGTATATATGGTACTTTAGCTAGTTTAATGGGTGCTCTTTTAGCCGT
>JBKEBJ010000433.1:0-5128 GCA_047973105.1 Coprobacillaceae bacterium
AGTAGGAGTAATTAGTACTGGTGATACAACAAATACATTATTATATATTTCTATCTTAGTTACTTCAATGATTTTAATAGGAGTACTTGTTAAAAAGAGAAAAACAGAAGTTAAATAAGCTTATAAAACCAAACGAAAAATCGTTTGGTTTTTAATATGGAAAAATAATTAAATAATGGTTTTGATGGGTAATTAAAAATAGAAATATATTAATGTTTTTTAATTATAAACTAAAGAAAAATATATATTGATTCTAAATTGCTTCATTATAATTTAAAATAGATAATTTCATTGTAAAATTTTTATGATAATTTGTAATATTGTGTTTCTAGTATATCCATTGTTATTTGACGATATTAAATAACAATGGAATAATGAGAAACAGTCATTACGAATTTTTTATATTAATTATTTAATATTTTTTATAAAGTAACCAAACTATTTTAGAAATATCTCTATCTACTTATTATGGGTAAGTGGATTACAGTAGTAAGGAGGGAAAGAAAATGAAAAATAAGGGGCTTACCCAAATTGTCAGGGATGTTCAAAAAGACATAAATCAATTTGAGATTATATTTACAAATAATAAATAAAGTATATTATTGGTGCTTTACTATTCTTAAAAATAAGGCTGAGGCAGAAGATGTTGCTCAAGAAACAATGGTTTTGATTTATAGAAAAATACATACTCTTAAAAATCCAGAATATTTTAATTCCTGGATGTATCGTATCGTAACAAATTGTTGTTATGGGCATTTGAAAAAGAGAAAGGATGTAGAATTCATTGAAGATGATGATTTTGTAGAAGGCTACGAGTCAAGATTTTTTGAAGAAAGAAGGGACTATTTACCAAGTGAAGCATATACCTTAAATGAAACAAGGGAGGTAGTTATTAAACTTATTAATAAGCTACCAAGAAAACAACAAGAAACTATAATCCTGTATTATCTTGAAGAATTTAAAGTGGATGAGATAGCACAAATATTAGGATGTAGTTCTAACTCTGTAAAAGCGAGTATGCATGATGGAAGAAAAAATTTAGAACGACAAGTAATAGAATATCAAGATAAAAATGATGTAAGGCTATATAATCTAGCAATCTTTCCAATACTTGGTTTACTATTAGATGAACATAGGAAGAAAATCTGTGCAGATATACATTTCAAGTTTAATAAAGATCCATTTAAATTAGCTAGATATAGTAATATTACATCTGTATTATCTAGTAGTATGATATTGATTATCTGTTCCATTGTTCTGTTAGCTGTTTTATCTTTTCAATTCTTGTTACATTCAAATGAAAGTGGTAATGACACTAATACACAATGGATGAATCAATGGGGTAATGAAAATAAACTATGGGGTTATCAATGGATATATAGTATTGATTATGATGATAATCTAACAAGAGATGACGTTACTATAGTTATTACATTACAAAAAGAAGTAAGCAATAAAGATATCAAAGTAACATGCGATAATAAAGAAATTGATTTTGAAGTAGATAAAGAAATATTGACTATCATAGTAAAAGAAAATGGAACGTATGTATTACAAATTAAGAATGATGTAATAGATATTAACATAAATAATATAGATGCAATGGCACCAGAACTTATAGGAGTATATAAGCACAAAGATCATCTAGAATTAGTAATTAATGATGAAGCATCAAAGTTAAATTATCAAAAGTCATATATTGAATGTAATGGTAGAAGATATACAATAGATCAAAGTTTAAATATTAAAGGAATATTTGATGGTGAAATTTTTGTAACTCTGTTTACACAAGAAGAGAGAACCATTACTTATAAAATAGATTAAAAACATAGTATAGATATGTTATGGAGGAAATTATGAAGAAGAAAATATCTTTTAAAATAGTATTAACAACAGTATTAACATTAGCTGGAATAGTTGGATTTAGTAATGGGATAGTAGTAGATGCAGCTACGGATCCAAATAGTGCTCCAATAGATTGGGCATTTACAGAAGATTCAGTACCATTACATGATGCGATATTAAGTACATATCCAATCATTGATACTAATGCAGATGGATTTATCTCAATTAGTGAAGCAGGTACATGGGTAGGAAGTACTATTGCTATAAGAAATCTAGGAATCACAGGGACAATCAATGGTATTGAACATTTTACTAACCCTAATTTGACAGCTGTATATCTGGAAGGAAATCAATTTTCTGGAACGATTCCAAGTGGAATAGGGAATTTAACATCGCTACAATATTTATACTTGTACGATAATCAATTTACAGGAAGTGTTCCATCAACATTAGGCAATCTGACATCATTACGTATCTTTTATTTACAAAATAATAAACTAAGTGGTGAAATCCCATCAACATTGGGTAATTTGTCTTCACTACAACGTCTATATTTAAATGGTAATGAATTGACTGGGTCAATTCCAACAGAATTAGGAAATATAACATCATTACAGCGTTTATATTTACAAAATAATAAGTTAACAGGAAGTATCCCACCATCATTAGGGAACTTAATAAATATGCAACATTTCAATTTATATAATAATAACTTATCTGGAGAAATTCCTTCATCGTTAGGAAATATGACATCAGTAATAGAATTATTTTTATTCAATAACCAATTAACTGGTGAAATCCCTGCATCTATAGGAACAATTCCTACGTTATTGGATTTTGCAGTGTTTGGAAATAGTGAGTTAACAGGTGATGTAGCTACTATTTTTAATGGTAGTACAACGTTAAGAGTACTTATTGTATATGACACAGCTACTACAAATGTAAAACCACAGGTTAATAGCTTAGAGGTATTCATATACGATTTAATGAATACAAACAAAGATAATGTTATAGATGGATTAACACAGACACAAATTGATGAACAAAAAAAAGAAATTGAAGATTTGATTTCTATTAAAAATGTAGTGATTGGTTCAGGAAGTCATTGGGATATTCTAATTGGAGAATTACGTAATGAAATTACTATTGCAGAAGCAGTTATTCCAGCGAATACAGCTGTAGATGCACTATATAATAATGATAAAACAGATGTAGCGGACACAACTACTTTAGAGTCTATAAATAATGCCCAATTAATTGTTGATACAGTACCAGATGGAGCAGCTAAGGATAGGTTACAGGAAGAAATTAATATTGCTAAAAATATGTTAGACGCTAAAGACAAAGTAGAAAATCTATTTACTGAAGATGGAAATAATATTAAAGAGACAGTGGATCAAAATCAAATTAATGATGCTCAAACTGCAGTTGATAAACTACCAAATGGACCTTTAAAAGATGAATTACAAGAACAAATCAAAAAGGCGCAAGACTTATTAAACAAACAAAATGAAGCTAAAGATGCTGTAGAAGATTTATTTAATCCAGATGGTAATATTAAAGATAGTGTGACACAAGAAGATATCAACAATGCCCAAGACTTAGTAACTGCTTTACCAGAGGGACCAATTAAAGATATGTTACAAGATATGTTGGATGAAGCTCAAAAACAGTTAGATGCGAAAAAAGAAGTTCCATTATTAAAACCAAGTGTTGTACCTTCAAATAATTCAACAAATATTGCGAACACTATAAACACAACAGATACTTTAAATATAGAAGTATACATAGTATTATTATCTTTATCACTAATTACATTAATGCTTGTAAACAAAAAAAGAAACAAAGTATAATTCATAAAGCCAAGTAATTAATTTTGCTTGGTTTTTCTTACACCTTTTTAGTTATTATGCATATATTGAAGAAGAGTGAAAACAAATAAATATAAAAAAGCATATGTTTTGACTTCAATAGTATTAGTAGTACAATGTAAGTATAAAGTTAGCTATAGCTAACCATAAATTGAAAGGAGAATATTTATATGTTTAAACAATATAAACTGCCATATGGATATCAAGAATTAGAACCGCATATTGATGCATTGACAATGGAAACACATTATTCAAAACATCATGCAACATATACAAAAAACTTAAATGATGCTGCAAATAAAGCAGGTGTCTCAGATAAAGAAATTACAGAAATTTTAGGAAACTTAGATGCTATTAAAGACGAAGCGTTAAGAAAGGCGATTCGAAATAATGGAGGAGGATTCTATAATCATAATTTATATTTCTCAACTATTACACCATCAGGTAAAGCACTTACTGGAGAATTAGCGAATGCAATCAATAAATATTTTGGAAGTTTTGAGGCTTTCCAAGAGAAGTTCTCAGCATTAGCTTTAGGACAATTTGGATCAGGATGGGCTTGGTTATCAGTAAATAAAGCTGGGGAATTAAAATTATCTGCTAGTCCAAATCAAGATAATCCAATTATTGAAGGAACAGATTTTGTACCAATTTTAGGTATTGATGTTTGGGAACATGCATACTACTTAAAATACAAAAATGTTAGAGCTGAATATATTAAAGAATTCTATCAAGTAATTGATTGGAATGCAGTTTCTAATAATTATAATGCAGTAGTAAATAAATAATAAAATTTAAAAGCTGAAGGAGCGTAATGCTTACTTCAGCTTTTTGTTTCTATAATTATATAATCTTATTAATTAAAATAAGACAATGTTTTATTTATTATTTCCGACATGTAAATTGAATCCATTGATTAGTTTCATATATTTGAATATCTTTGAATCCTTTATCTTTAAGTAGTATATGCATTTTATTATTATTAAGATAAATAGGTAAATGATATTTAATTTTGTCCTTTTCACAGATTATACTAAATACTCCTTCTTTTTTTAGTACTCTCATTATTTCTTCTAATGCAATATCGATATTATTCCAATACATATGTGTTTGAATCGCAAGTATAACATTAAGGCTTTCCTTTTGTATAGGAATACTTTCTGCAGATGCATGATATATTTCTACTAGCTCTTTTTGTAAGTAAGCTTCATTTTTAATCTTTTATTTTTTTACAGAGAGTTTAGAAATATAAAAAACCAATAATTTTTCAGGTTATATTTTTTTAAATATAAAATTTTTAGTACTTACAACACCACAAACAAAATATAGAAAATTATAAATAGGATTTATATATATATGTGATAAAACCCAAAAAGTCAAATTTTTAAAAAATCAAATACAAAAATTAAAAA
>JBKEBJ010000434.1:0-10858 GCA_047973105.1 Coprobacillaceae bacterium
AAAGATGGTGTAAACGTATTTGGTTATGCATCTTGGGGACCAATTGATATTGTTAGTGCATCTCAGGGTGAGATGAGTAAACGTTATGGTTATATTTATGTTGATTTAGATGATCGAGGACAAGGTAGTGCGAAACGTTTAAAGAAAGATAGTTTCTATTGGTATCAAAAAGTAATTACAACAAATGGTAAAGAGTTATAAAAGGAGGCAGGAAAATGAATAGAATACCAGAAGGATTTCCAAAAGATTTTTTATGGGGTGGAGCAGTCGCGGCCAACCAATGTGAAGGGGCCTGGGATATAGGAGGCAAAGGTCTCTGTGTTGCAGATATTAATGAATTTCGTGATGATGTTGATATTGAAAAGAAATCAAATGCGGAAATAACAACTGCATATATTAAGGAAGCATTGGCGAGTAAAACAAAAGTATTTCCAAAACGTTGGGGGATAGATTTTTATCATACGCATAAAGAAGACTTGAAATTATTGTCAGAGTTAGGCTTAAAAACATTTAGAACAAGTATTAACTGGGCTAGAATATTCCCTAATGGTGATGAACTAGAACCTAATGAAGAAGGACTTCAATTCTATGATGATTTAATTGATGAAATCATCAAAAATGGGATGGAACCAATGATTACAATGTCTCATTATGAAATTCCATTACATCTAACAACAGCTTATAAAGGATGGTATTCAAGAGAAGTAATTGGGTTCTTTGAACGTTATGGAAAAGTATTATTAGACCGTTATCATGATCGAGTAAAAAAATGGATTGTAGTGAATCAAATTAATTTAATTGTCCATGAATCATTTAATCATCTAGGAATTGCAGAAGATGTAGTGAAGGATATGATGTCCGCAAAATACCAAGGAGTGCATAATGAGATGGTCGCTAGTGCCTTGATTACTAAATATGCACATGAAAAGTATCCTGATAATGAAATCGGAATGATGTTATGCGGTGGACCAAATTATGCTGCAACATGTAGACCAGAAGATGTCTTAGCGACCCTTAAAGTCAACCAAATGGAATACTTTTTCTCAGATGTTCTTTTACGAGGGAAATATCCAGGTTATGCATATCGTTATTTTGATGACAAAGGAATTACAGTAACCTTTGGTGAAGGGGATGAAGAAGCATTAAGGAATACATGTGATTTCTTCTCTTTCTCATATTACTATACACAGATCTGTGACGTGGATTCTTATGATAAGAATGAAGGTCCACATCGTAACAAAGAATTGCCAGCGAATCCATGGGGTTGGACAATTGATCCAACAGGTTTTCGTATCTTATTAAATGAATTTTACGATCGTTATCAATGTCCAATTTATGTTACCGAAAATGGTGTTGGATATTATGATACATTAGAAGATGGAACAGTCCATGATGATTATCGTGTTGATTATTATCGTGATCATTTTAAAGCGATGAAAGAGGCTATTAAAGATGGTGTTGATGTTAGAGGATATTATGCATGGGGACCGATTGACATTGTTAGTTGTTCTTCTAGTGAAATGTCAAAACGTTACGGATTTATTTATGTTGACATTGATGACTATGGAAAAGGTAGTGGAAAACGTCTTAAAAAAGATAGTTTTAATTGGTATCAAAAAGTAATTAAAACAAATGGTGAAGAATTATAATAATAAAATGTTAAAATAGATATGCACTTTGTTAGAAATATAGGAAACTAACGAAGTGCATATATTTTATTATGTTTAACAATAACATTAGTTGACAGTTATATGGGTGTGCCATATATAATGAAAATATATATTATTTTATTAGGAAAGGAGAAGTGCCATGAAAGTGATTGGATGTGATTTTGATGGTACGCTTCTTCCAAAAGGAATAGGAAAAATATCAAATATTACTAGACAGCTAATTTCAAACCTAAAAAAACAAGGAAGTATCTTTATTATTGTTACAGGAAGATCACCAACACAGTTTAAAAAAGCAATCTTTCGATACAACGTTGATTTCTTTGATTATGTCATCTGTTCTAATGGTGCAGCAACATATGATAGTAATATGTGCTTGTTAGAATACCATGCCTTGAATACTGAAATTGTCCAAGAGATACAAGCCTTAGTTAGTAAAAAAGAAAAAGGATTATTATGTACTTTACATAAAGATGTACGACTTTCTAATGTGAAAGAAAACACTTTAGAAGATCAGATAATTTCTCTTAATTTTTCATCTTCTATTATTTTAAATAAATTTCCTATAGAAATATTTGATAAGGCATCTATCTTTTGTAATGGTAAATATATAGATATTATCAAGAAAGATGTTTCAAAAGCTACAACATTGTTAACCTTAAATAGAAAGCTACAAGGGGATTCCTTATATGTTATTGGTGATGACAAAAACGATATGCTTATGTTTAAGATTACTAAAAATAGTTATAGTTTTTCTTTTGTTGATAAAGAAATTCAAAGCGAAGCTACGTATATTCGCCAAACAATGGAAGAGATATTAGAAGAAATTATAGACAAATAAAATAGAAAATTGTTAAGATATGGAACTTTCAACAAAAAAGTGGTATACTACTAAATACAGTGGTAGTTGACTGCGTAACCAAATGTTGTTACAAAGGTCCTACTTTATTTTTTGGTTTGATATAGGAGGTGATTTGTTATCGCTAATGCAGGAAAAAGAAGAATGTGTAGATGTATAGACTCTATGGATATCTTCATTGGAAAAGAAAAAAAGGAACTGTTCTCCAGAGGACAGGTATATCATTGTGTAATTAGAGATACAAATCAACTACAAGTATTCTATAAAATATATGGAGATGAATTTGATTTGTCTTGTACAGAAACAGAATTTGCACAACATTTTGTTATTATAAATAAGAAAACGGGGGTTAAAAGATAATGTATCAGCAGTTAATGATGCAGGAATTTGATATATTCTATCAAATCTTAGTAGATCACTTCCCAACTAAGGAAGTAAAAGAATATGAATATTTAAAAGGATTGTTTAACAAAGGAAAAGCAAAAGCAATTATTCAAAAAGAAGAGAACACTATTATTGGAGCGCTTTGTTATATGGAAGTAGAGGGCTATGCTTTTATTGATTATTTAGTTATTGTTGAGGGAAATCAAGGTAAATGATATGGTGAAAAAATATTAGATTATTTCAAAGAATATATTCAAAAACCAATCATTTTAGAAGTCGAATTACCAGAAAATGATATCTCAAAAAGACGTATTGCTTTTTATGAAAGACAAGGATTTATCTTGAATAAATATGAGTATGTTATACCACCAGTACGTGAACTAACATACCCAATTCGTTTTTTATTAATGACATATCCAACTGAATTAACTACTAAAGAATATGATACTATTTACGATAGTATATTAAAAATAGTTTACGAAATTGATGAAATTTAGTAAAGTATAGATAAGATTGTGATGTTTACATTTTGTCGGACTATGATATAATATGTATTCTTGAAAGAAGGGAGAACCCCATGAAACGAAGTTTTTATATAAATAATATTGATAATGATGAAGAATTAAATAAATTATCTATTGCGATTAATGCATTGGAAGAGACATCTAGAATTAAGATTGGAAAAGATATGATCTCTTTTGAATGTGCGCAACCAGAAAGCATTGAAACTATTATTTTAGATATTAATCCAAACTTAGTACTTAGGGAACGTGTTAAAACAAGAAATCGTAAATTTAACTTTACAACAGAAAAGCAAGATTTAATCTTTATGTTTACTAATTTAGATAAACCTGAAGATGCTGAAGAAATAGAGGGTATTGTATCCAAATACAGTATGTATGAGAATGTCTCTGTTGATTTTCATAATAAATTATTAAAAGTTAGAACATCGGATCGTAAAGCATTAGTAAGATTAAATCGTATTGTTGATAAAGTGAATCCTAATATTGACGTAGAACAATGGAAAAGACCATTTAAATCACAAGATATCTTTAATGAAAAATATCTTAAAAACTATTTACGTATTGGTATTTTATTGTTAGCTGTATCTTTAGGGTTAGTTACTAAAGATGATCCTACTATTTTAACTAATGTTGGTTGGCTATTAGCTTTATTAGTTATTTGTGAACCAATTATAAAAAAGGTCCAAAGAGAATTTTCTATTAAAAGGTTCTTTAGTGAAAATAGTGCTATTTTAATATCTTGTTTATTAGGTTGGGTATATGGAGCTTACGGGGAAAGTTTATTAGTCGCTTTATTATATCGTTTAGGAGAATGGATATTAATAAGCTTTTCGTCACATACAATGCGTAAAATTAATGATATCATTGATTTACCACAAGTAGGAAGAAAAGAAATCGATGGAGAAATCATCATGTCATCTTTAGATGAATTTGATATAGGTGATATCTTAGTCGTATCTGAGGGGGAAACGATTCCTTTAGGTGGAGAAGTTATTGCGGGAAAAAGTACACTGGATACATATAGTGTTAATGGTTCTAAAGTAGAAGAACCAATTAGTGTTGGACAAGAAGTTCAAAGTGGAAGTATTAACCTTAAAAGTGAATTAAAAATTAAAGTATTATATGGATTTGAACGTAGTGCTTTATCAAAGATTGTAAATATTGCGACATTAGCACCAGCTAGTGTTTCAAAGACACAAAAAGTTATTGAGTTAATATCACGTGTCTTCAGTATGATTTTAGTAGCTTCAGCATTGATTAGCGGTGTTATTCTACCACTAATGGATTATGCAATATATGGACAATATATGTATTTAGCTGCAATCTTATTGATATTAGCAGGTACATCAGCGTATAAACAATTCTCATCGTTTGCGGTACTAGCAGGAGTAGCGACAGCCTTTTCTAAAGGTATTGTTATTAAAGAGAATAGTGGTTTAGATGCTTTAAATGCTTGTACAACAATTATTTATGATCGCTTTGATGGAGTAGAAGTAAATGAAGAAGAATTAGCTTTATTTGCGAAATTAAAAGATTTACATAAACGACTAATCATCTTTAATGATGGACCAGTAGATTTAGAAAATGATCAATACGAAATCTATAATGATTTATCAGTTGAAGAAAAAATGAAAATTATGGAACAAGTAACAATCATGGGACCTGTTGCTTATATCGGTGATAGCTTTAAAGATGTTGCCTTACTACAAAAAGCATATGTAGGTATTTCTCGTGGTGGATTACATGATTATAAAGTAGTAGAGAACTGCGATATTATGATTACTAATTCTGATTATGATACTATTATTGATACTTTCTTAGTTTCTAAAAAACAAAGAAAAACAGTTTTAGAAAATATGGTTTTAGGTATTATCGCAACATTACTCTTAGCTATTTTCGCAAGTGTTTCTATTTTACCATGGTGGTTAGCGATGATTTTATATAATGTAGTATACTTAATGTTATTACTAAATACACATCGAGTTATGAAATAGAAAAACGTTAACGTTTTTCTATTTTTTTAGGAGGAAAAGATATGAAAATAGTAATTGCTCCAGATTCCTTTAAGGAAAGTATGAGTGCAAAAATTGCTTGTGAAGCAATAGAAAAAGGAATTCATCAAGTAGATTCCTCTATTACTTGTTATAAAATACCTATGGCAGATGGTGGAGAGGGAACATTACAATCCATATGTGATGCGATGAATGGAAAGATTGTTCTAGTAGATAGCTTTGATTTATTTTGTAACCCCATGCAAGTTCCAATTGGAATATGCGATGATATAATAGTTATTGAAAGTGCTAGTTGTATTGGATTAGATTTAGTATCTCCAAAACAAAGAGATATTTGGAAAGCTTCGACATATGGTTTAGGTATTACCATTTCTAAAGCTTTAGATTACCAACCTAAAAAGATTATTATCTGTTTAGGTGGCAGTGCAACTAATGATGCAGGAATGGGGATGTTAAATGCGCTTGGTGCTAAATTCTTAGATGCAAATAAGAAAGATATCCAAGCAATTCCATTGTATATGAACACTATGGAATCTATCGATATTACATCTTTAGATCCACGTTTACAACAAGTTGAAATAGTAGCAGCCTGTGATGTTCAAAACCCCTTATGTGGAAAACAAGGCGCTAGTTATGTCTTTGGACCGCAAAAAGGGGCAACTAAAGAGGATGTTCAAAAATTAGATGTGTACTTACAACACTTTGGAAATATTGCATCAAAAACTCTAAATAAAGATATAGTATCAATTCCAGGTGGCGGTGCAGCTGGTGGCTTAGGTAGTTCCATTCATGGTTTTTTAAAGGCAAGATTGCAACCAGGTATTGATATTGTTAAAGAAGTAGTACAATTAGAGAACTATTTAAAAGATGCAGATTTAGTAATTAGTGGTGAAGGTTCTTTAGATGAACAAACATTACAAGGGAAAACATGTTATGGTATCTTACAAAGTGCTAAAAAATATAATGTTCCAATGATTATTTTTGCAGGAAATATTAAACCAGGTGCAAAAGAATTATATAAACATGGGGTACTAGCGTATTTTCCAATTGTTCATCAAGTAAAAGAGATAAAAGAATTATTAATGTTAGGACCACAAAACTTAACAAATGCAGTAGAGAATGTTTTTCGCTTGTGGTATGGTATAAAGTAGAAAAGAGGAGTTATAATGTTACAATCTATTGTTCATATTGCTTTAGTCATAAAAGATTATGATGAAGCTATCGAGTTTTATACAAAAAAATTACACTTCACTTTAGTGGAAGATACATATCAACCAGAACAAGACAAGCGTTGGGTTGTTGTTTCACCACCAGGTAGTAATGGGACAACCATATTATTAGCCCGTGCTTCAAAACCGATACAAGAGCCTTTTATTGGGAATCAAGCTGGCGGTAGAGTGTTTCTATTTTTAGGAACTGATGATTTTTGGCGTGATTACAAAGAAATGAAAGAAAAAAAGATTGTATTTATCAGAGAACCTAAAGAAATGGATTATGGAATCGTTGCTGTATTTGAAGATCTATATGGAAATCTTTGGGACTTAGTACAATTTAATTCTAACCATTCAATGAGTAAACGTGTAAAGTAAGAGGGATACAATGAAATATATAGTTAAAGAAAAAAATACATTACTAGATTTTTTATTACTGCATTATGCAAGAAAACAAGTAAAAAATCTATTGAAATACAAACAAGTGCAAGTCAATAATCAAGTAGTCACTAAATTTGATTATCTTTTATCCGTTGATGATCAAGTTATCATTTCTAAAGAATCTAAACAAACAAATGATTTAGATATTATATATGAAGACTCTGAATGCGTTGTTATTAATAAACCTGCCGGTTTATTAAGTATGTCAGATGGAAAAGAAAAACAAAAAACAGCGTATCATTTAGTAGGCGAATACTTACGTAAAAAAGATCGTCAAGCAAAAGTATTTATTGTTCATCGTTTAGATCGAGAGACTTCTGGTGTTTTACTATTTGCGAAACAAGAAAAGTATAAACAACTTTTACAAGCTCGTTGGAATGATATTGTTTATAAACGAGGATATATTGCGATTGTTGAGGGCGTATTAAAAAACAAAGATGGTGTTATAAAAAACTATTTGGATGAAAATAAAACACATCAAGTATATGTCACTAAAAAGGGTGGTAAATTAGCGATTACTAAATACCATGTATTAGCTACTAATAAAGGATATTCTGTAGTAGAGGTTTTTCTTGATACTGGAAGAAAAAATCAAATTCGTGTACATATGCAACATATTGGACATAGTATTGTGAATGATAAAAAATATGGTGCTACATCAAATCCAATTCAACGTTTAGGATTACATGCTCATATCTTTGGCTTTCAACACCCAGTAACAAAAAAGAAGATGGAATTCACAGCACCAATTCCTACCGAATTTAATAAAATATACACTACAAAGAAACTATAATTTTACATGGTTTCTTTTTTATTTGTTAACTTATTTCTTTATATAATAAAATTATAGAAAGTACTTGACTATATAGTAGGAACATAGTTTTTAATGAAGGTAGAAAGAGGAGGTAATAATAAAAAATAAATAGTAGTAGTTTAGTAAATCGTTATATTAAAAATGATTTATTTGAATAAATATAATAAAAATAATATAATGATATTATAAGGAGGAAAAGATATGTTAACCTTTATAAGAAAAATTGTGAATGGACAAAAAAAGGTCTATCTAATCATGTGTACTGTTTTATCTTTACTCTCCTGTTTTGAATTTGTGGTATTAAGCATGTATACAAACTCATCCCAAGGAGATTTCTTTTCTCAATCAATGATTCGTATTGTTCCTAGTATCGCTGTTTTTGTTTCTTTCTTCTTAATCTTATTTATTAATAATTTCTTTGTTAATAGTAAGACTGAAGAATTCTCTATCATAATATTAAGTGGAAGGAACTTAAAACAAATACTAAAGTATATTTTTATTCAATTTGGAACGATGTATATATTTACTTCTATTATAGGAATGGGGTTAGGAATTGGACTACTTTATGGAATTAATTTCGTATTAGGTATTTTAAATAGTAATGTTGTTTATATCTTTGATTTCATGCAAACCCTTTATTTCTTTTTAGCTTTTTTAGGATTGAAATTGATTTATATAATTTTATTAAATCAAGGGAAGTTTATTCGTATTCAAGCTGATATAGTGAATTACTTAAAACAAGATAAAGAAGAAGCATCTAAACCAAATCCATTTAGTGATTATACTTCAAAAAAGAAAAAGAAGTTCCCTGTAGGGAGATGTTTATCTACTGTATTCGCTATATTTTTAATGATCATAAGCATTAATGAGATTCTAAATAATATAACAGATATTTATAATACTATTATATTTTTCTGTATATCCTTATTGGCGGAAGTAATGATTATTAATTCTACTCTCCCATTATTATTTGATATTCTACATGATCGTTACTTACTAAAACATCCAGTGTTATTAATGGCTTTAACCCAGTTAATGGATATGTCTAAAGTTATGGCTAGTATTATTAATATTAATGCGACAATTATACCAATTATCTTTGCATTTCTATTATTACCTGAGATAAGTGAAATTGTTAGTGTAACAATAGTCTTATGTTTCTTTATTATAATGATTATGATGATACTTAGTTTCTTTGTTCGATTTGCGGTATACTTACCAACCAAAGCAGAAGATATTGCGGTATTAAAAGCAATAAGATATCAAAAGAAACAGATTGATAAGATGCAAAGAATTGGGATCATATGTTTCTTATTATTTATTATTGGAATTCCGATTATTCTTTATGGCATTGTTCTTTATCAAGGCTATGTCGCCAAACTAATAGAGTTATCTTTAATTTATTTATTAGCAGGTAGTTATATTATTTTATATATTGCGTTATGTAGTTATATGATTATCAGTTACAAACGATTAACTAAGGAGGTAGTGAGTGATGTCAAATATCTTAATCGAAGCGAATAGAATATCTAAAATTTATGATCCGGATATATTTTTAAAAAGAGGTAAAAACTTTTATGCTTTAAATCAAGTTGATTTTATATTAAAAGAAGGAGACTTCATTAGTATTATGGGGCCTAGTGGTTCTGGTAAATCAACAATGTTGAATTGTATTTCAGGATTAGATACTATTTCTAAAGGAAGTCTGACTATTTTTGAAAAACCAATTGCGACATTAAATGATAATGAATTGAGTACTTTTCGATATAAATACTTAGGGTTTATATTTCAAGATCATAATTTAATATCGACGTTGTCTATATACGATAATATCGCTACGCCAATCATGTTAGCGAATCATAGTCCTGAAGAAATTAATGAACGTATTCAAAAACTAGCTGTTCGTCTACAAATAACAGATATTCTAGAAAAGAAACCAAACGAATGTTCAGGCGGTGAAAAACAACGTGCAGCTATTGCACGAGCCCTAATCAATAATCCTAGAATTATTGTTTGTGATGAACCAACAGGTAATTTAGATTCTACCAATTCTCATGAAGTATTAAGTATTCTTTCCGATTTAAATAAACAAGGAATTTCTATTGTAGTCGTAACGCATGATAATATGATAGCGAGTTACGCTAAACAATTTATGTATTTACGTGACGGACAAATTCATACAGTATTGCATCGAGGAGAGAGTGCACAAGAAGACTTCTTTAGTGAAATAGTGAAGGTTACAACGCAAGATAGTTTATTGAAGTTCTTCAAGAAGACTACATCCTCAGATGAAGAAGTGACAAAGTCTACAACTACTAAAGTAAAAAAAGAGGTTATCGATAATAGCAAAAAAGCAAAGATAGAAAGTGTATATGCGATATTCCCAACCTATGAAGAAAGAAGTCCAGAGGCAGATAATAATCGTCAGTTGACGGTTAGTGATGATAAAATGTCATATACGAATATCTCGCATGAAAATGTTGATATTCTCTATACAGATATAATAGATATTAGTTTAACATTAAAACCAGTATATAAAAACTTTGGTATGTTTAGCGAATATCAATTTCCTGTTCAAATGAATGTTATTACGAAAACACAAAAATATTTCTTCATACTAGTTAATGTTAATGATTTAACACCACTATTCAATTTATTGGTAGCGAAAGGAATTACACTAAAAGACCCTATCAATTTACAAGAAATATATCGTCAGCATCCAACACATTTACCAAGAATACGTTACATGCAAAGTCAAATGAAATCATGGAAAAAGAAATATAATATATAAAGGTCAAATGAAAAAGTAAATTCCAGTTTGTATGATTAAGTTCTATGGTTTATATTAGAATGGAATTTAATTGATATAAAAAGTGTTGTAGTCTTTAATTTCAATGCCTTTTATTGTATAATTTTATTATAATCAGAAAGGATATCCTTATTTTT
>JBKEBJ010000436.1:0-7232 GCA_047973105.1 Coprobacillaceae bacterium
AACAGGAACAATGCCAGAAAATGGAATTAGCCTATATGCAAGATATACAGTAAATGAATATACAGCAACTTTCATTAAAGATGGAACAACAGTAGGTACAGTAGACGCTGATTATGGAACAACATTTAATGTTCCAAGTACAGTAGATACAACAAAAGCCGGTTATACATTTAATGGTTGGTTTACTGCAGAAACTGGTGGAGTAGAATGGAATTTCACAAGTGATACAATGCCAGTAGATGGAATTACTTTATACACAAGATATACTGCAGATGATCAAACTTTACATTTCGATATAACAGGTGGATTATCACATACACAACCGGAAGATATTATTGTACCAACAGATGGTATAGTAGATATTAGTGGTGTAGCTAATCCTGAAAGAGATGGATATCGCTTTATCGGTTGGGTAGATGCAGATGGAAACTTTGTAACAGATACTTTCACAATGCCAGCTGGAGGATTAACAGTTTATGCAGTCTGGGAAGATTTAGTTGAAACTGGAGTTTGGCAATTTGAGGCAGATGATGTTGTAATGACATTAGCTGAATTTGAAGAAGCAGTAGATAGTGATTCTATTGTTGATGAAATATTAAGTCGTTCTAACGCGAGAGCGTGGAATAGTGAAACTGGTGAAGATTTAACACCTTTAACAGTAAGCATTAGTGAAGCTGTAGAAACAATGAGTGTAGGAGAATATGCAGTTAATTTAGTGTATACTAAAAAGACAGATGAAGATTTTAGAACACGTGTGGAAAGTCCTGTATTTACTAAGGAAATCACTTTAACAATTACTGATAATCCAAGTACAATTACACCAGGTGATACAACAAAACCAAATGCAGGAAACAATACAAATGTAGATACTAGTGATTCTACAGATATTACAAAAACAATGACATTGTTATTCATTAGTTTAAGTATTATAGTATTAGGTTTCACAAAGAAAAAGAAACAAAATAATGAAGGGTAATGGTATATAAAGGGCGTATAATCAACTAAAATTTTCTTTCCCAACACACACACATGAAAAAAAGAAAATCGCCTCTTTATATTCGATGAAAAAGGCATCTCGTTAGAGGTGCCTTTTAAAATAGAGATAGTTGTTCTGGTTCTGTTTCTTGTTTCTTATATGCTTTTATGATATCTGACATTTTATATAATATATTATGTTTTTTACAAGTTTCTATATAAACTCTTTGTAACTCTTTATATCTTGGAGAACTACATGAATATTGATCACCAAAATATTGTTTATACTGTTCAGATACTCCTGGAAAAAGCGTGTCTAATTGCTTATAGAAATGATCGCGTTGAATATCTCTTAAAGTGACACCAAACATACCATATATGAATTTTACACCAGAAGCAGCAGCTTTTTCTACTATTTGGATAATATTTTCATTTGTATCATTGATAAATGGAAGTATTGGCATTAGTAAGATTCCACAAAATAGTCCAGCATCACTTAATTGTTTAAGCGCTTCAAAACGTTTAGAGCTGGGAGATGCAAATGGTTCTATTTTTTTAGACATATCATCATCTGCACATGTAATAGTGAGTTTAATAATAACACTTTGTTTAGCTTGAATTTTTTTAAAGATATCGATATCTCTAGTAATTAAATGACTTTTAGTGATGATACTTATACCAAAATTAGTATCATGAACAATTTGTAGTGCTTGTCTAGTGATTTCTAATTTCTTTTCATATGGATTATAAGGATCGGACATAGAACCAATGCCTAAAACACCCTTTTTCCTTTTAGAAAGTAATTCTTTAGATAACATCGTTAAAGCATTCTTTTTAAGGGTTACTTGATCAAAATTAGGAACACGATAACATTCACTACGGCTATCGCAATAAATACAACCATGGCTACAACCACGATAGATATTCATATTATAATCTACCGCAAACCAATGTAAGCTCTTTTTACCTACGTGTTGTATTAATGTTTTAGCTTCTATTTCTGGTATCATCTTATATCTCCTATCAGTTATAATACAGTATATCATATATATAATCTGTTAAACAAATGAATCAGATAGATTTAGTTTTGTTTATATTATTAGTGTATTGGTTTACACAAAAAAGGGAATACTTATAAGAGTAACAATATTGTTATTATTTAGTATATTATAATTGTTATATGAGATGATAGCTATAACAGAAAAAATATATAAATATATAAAATAGTAGAAAAGGTTTATATAAACTACACAAATTGATATATTTCTTACTTTTTTTATTAGAAAACATATATTTTGATATTCAAACTATTTACAAATGAACAACATTAGTATATAATCAATTCGAAATTAACTAAGGAGGAAAATCACGTGGTATTTTCAAAAGTAAAAGAAATTATTGTAGATTCTTTAAGTTGTGATGAAGAAGCAGTAACATTAGAAGCTAGTTTAACAGACGATTTAGAAGCAGATTCATTAGATGCTGTTGAATTAATAATGGCTGTAGAAGAGGAATTTGATATTGAAATTCCTGATGAAAAAGCTACTTCAATGAAAACAGTTAATGATATTGTTAGCTATATCGAAGCGAATCAATAATTATAAATACATTACCCAGTTCGCTGGGTAATAATTTTTTTAAAATATTATTTTGATAATCAAAATAAAAAGGAGATAACCATGAAAATTGACTTAATTAAACAATTAATAGAAGAATTTGAAAATTCAAAAGTTCATAAAATGAAAATAGAAATAGAAGATTTAAAATTAGAATTAGAAAAACCAGGTACAAGCGTTACGCATGTAGAACCACAAAACGTAACAATTGCTCCAACTGCAACACCAACTATAGAAGAAACTGCAAGTACACCAGAACCAGTAGCATCAGGTCAAGCAATTAAATCACCAATTGTTGGTGTGTTCTATCGTTCTAGTTCTCCAACAGCGAAACCTTTTGTTGAAGTAGGAGACAAAGTAACTAAAGGACAAGTTTTATGTATTGTAGAAGCCATGAAAGTAATGAATGAAATTAAATCACCATTTGATGGTGTAGTGAGTGCAGTCATGGCAGATAATGATGATCTTGTAGAATTTGATCAAATCTTAATGATGATAGAAGGATAATTATGTTTAAAAGAATATTAATCGCAAATAGAGGAGAAATCGCAGTACGTATTATTCGTACTTGTAAAGAGTTAGGGGTAGAAGCCGTAGCTGTGTATTCAAATGTTGATGCTAATTCATTACATGTACAATTAGCAGATCATGCAGTATGTATTGGTGGTGCAAAAGCAACAGATAGTTATTTAAATATGAAAAACATCTTAGCAGCTGCAACTAGTTTAGGATGTGATGCAATCCATCCAGGTTTTGGATTGCTTTCTGAGAATTCAACCTTTGCTCGTTTAGTAGAGGAATGTGGGATTACATTTATTGGACCAAGTGGAGATGTAATTGATAGTATGGGAAACAAATCTATGGCACGTAAAATCATGATGCAATCTAATGTTCCTGTGATTCCAGGAAGTGATGGAAGTGTAAATACGCTAGAAGAAGCAAAACAGACTGCTAGTGAAATAGGATATCCTGTATTAATTAAAGCTTCTGCTGGTGGTGGAGGACGTGGTATGCGTAAAGCCTTCAGTGAAGAAGAATTTGAGAATGCATATAATACCGCAAAAGCAGAGGCGAAAGCTTGCTTTGGTGATGATGATATGTATTTAGAGAAATTGATTTTAGAACCAAAACATATTGAGTTTCAAATTCTAGCAGATCATTATGGAAATGTTATACATTTAGGAGAACGTGATTGTTCTATCCAAAGAAGAAATCAAAAAATGATTGAAGAAGCACCAAGTAAAGCATTGTCTGCCAGTTTACGTGAACAAATGGGTCGAGATGCTGTAAAAGCCGCCCAAGGCGCTGGTTATACAAACGCAGGGACAATAGAGTATGTATTAGATAAAGAAGGAAATTATTACTTTATTGAAATGAATACAAGAATTCAAGTAGAACATCCAATTACAGAAATGGTAACAGGTATTGATTTAATTCGTGAACAAATCCGTATTGCCGCAAAACAACGTTTATCATTTAAACAAGAAGATATTACAATGACTGGTCATGCAATAGAGTGCCGTATTAATGCAGAAAATCCAAGGGAAAACTTTAGACCTTGCCCAGGTAAGATTCGAAGTTTACATCTTCCAGGGGGAATGGGTGTCCGCATTGATACAACTTTATATCAAGGATATACAGTATCGTCTCATTATGATTCAATGATTGCGAAGGTTATTGTACATGGAAGTAATCGTCTAGAAGCGATTCGTAGAATGCGAAGAGTGCTTGCTGAATTAGTAATTGATGGAATTGATACAAACCAAGAATTACAATATGTAATCTTGCATAGTAGTGAATATGTTAAAGGAAATTTTGATACTAGCTTTATAGAGAAAAATTTAGATGAGATGGTGAGATAGATGGAAGAACTATTTAAAGCCCGTAAAGAGAAATTAAGTGTCTTTAAATCATTAAGACAAAAGATGGCTAAGGGCAATAAAAGAATTGATGTCCCAGATGGTATTTATACAAAGTGTGATGCATGTGGAGAATCCTACTTAACAACAGATTTAGAAAAACAATTATATGTTTGTCCTAATTGTGGACAACATTTAAAAATGGATGCAAGAAGTCGTTTGCATGTTGTTTTTGATAGTGGGAAATATCGAGAATTATATACCAATCTAAAAACAACAGACCCTCTAACATTTCCTGGATATAATGAAAAGCTTGCAGGACTACAAGAGAAAACAGGTTTAGATGAAGCTGTGTTGGTAGGTAGTGGAAAAATTGGTGGTCAAAAGACTGTCGTTTGTGTTATGGACTCTCGTTTTCTTATGGGAAGTATGGGAGGCGTAGTTGGTGAGAAAATCACTAAAGGAATCGAACATGCAACAAAATGGCGAAGACCAATAATTATTTTTACTACATCTGGTGGAGCTAGAATGCAAGAAGGAATTATTTCCTTAATGCAAATGGCAAAGACATCAGCGGCACTTGCGAAGCATCATGAAGCAGGATTGTTATATATATCTTACATTACCCACCCAACAACTGGTGGTGTAACAGCTTCATTTGCGACATTAGGGGATATTATTATTGGTGAACCAAATGCCTTAATTGGCTTTGCGGGACCAAGAGTAATAGAGTCTACTATTAAGCAACAATTACCAGAAGGTTTCCAGAGAACCGAGTTTATGTTAGATCAGGGGTTCATTGATTTAATTGTTGAAAGAAAAGAAATGAAAGATAAACTCTCATTATTGTTAAAGTTACACAGTAAGGGGGGACTATAATGACATTACAAGAAATAGAAATAAAAATAAAAGAACTAGAATTAGAAATATTTAAATTACAAGAAGATACAGAAACGGATCATACGAATCAACTTAAAGATTTAGAAAGCACTAAACAAAAATTAGAAAAAGAAGCGTATTCAAATGTATCTAACTATGATCGTGTATATCTTGCAAGAAAGAAAGATCGTCCAAATGTAAAAGAATATATTGAGAATATTTTTGATGATTTCATTGAGTTACATGGAGATCGTTTATATAAAGACGATGGTTCTATTGTTGGTGGAATCGCAAGTTTTAATAAACAACCAGTAACTGTTATTGGTCATTTAAAAGGAAGAACATTAGAAGAGAATATGCGTTGTAATTTTGGGATGTCGTCACCTGAAGGATATCGAAAAGCAATGCGTCTAATGAAACAAGCAGAGAAATTCCATAGACCTATTATTACTTTTATTGATACGCCAGGTGCGTATCCAGGTTTGGAAGCAGAACAACATGGTATTGGTGAAGCAATTGCTCGTAATTTAATGGAAATGTCTACTTTAAGTGTTCCTATCATTACTATTGTAATTGGTGAAGCTGGAAGTGGTGGTGCATTAGGTCTTAGTGTTGCAGATCGTATTGTGATGTTGGAGAATGCAACGTATTCTATCTTATCACCAGAAGGATTTGCATCTATTTTATGGAAAGATAATGCTGGAGAACGTGTAAAAGAAGCTGCGGATTTAATGAAAGCAACAGCACAAGATCTATTAGAGATGAATATTATCGATAAGGTTATAAAAGAACCCCGTGGTGGAGTTACTAAAGATCGTGAATATGTATACAAACGCGTACGTTTTTATTTAAAAGAACAACTAGCAGAACTATCTAAACTATCGAAGCATTCGTTAGTTTCAAAGCGTTATGATAAATATCGAAAAATAGGAGGAGAAGGACATGAATAATCGCGATATTTTAAATCGAGAGTTAATCAACGATTTATTAGTTCGCTTATTTAACCAAATATTAGATATTGAAACGCAATATATGAGGGCTCATGGAGTCGCTGATTTAAGTATTTCTGAACTACATTTACTAGATGCAATTAGTGATTCATCACATCCAACAATGTCAGAGATTGCCCAAAAGGTAACATTAACAAATGGATCTATCACAACAGCTGTAAAAAAACTAGAAGATAAAAAATATGTAGTTCGAACAAAGGATGAAAATGATCGTCGTATTATGCGTGTAAGTTTAACACCTAGAGGTATTAAAGTTTCTCGTGTACATCAAGAATTTCATGATGATATGGTTAGCCAAGTATGTGATGAAACACAGGTATTGGATAATGAATTATTAATGAAATCATTACGACAATTAGTATATTTCTTTGAAGAAGTTAAAGAAAGGTATATAGGGGAATAATATGAAAGGTTTAAAAGTATTATCTACTGGCTATTATGCACCCGAAAAGGTAGTATCAAATTTTGATTTTGAAAAACAAATGGATACTTCTGATGAGTGGATAGTAAAACGTACTGGAATTAGAAATAGACATTTTGTCGAAGGACAAACCAACGTTGATATTGGATATTTAGCTGCAAAAAAAGCAATTGAAAATAATAATATTGATACTAGTAAGATTGGTTTAATTATTGTAGCGACAATGTCACCTGATTCTTTTACACCTAGCACAGCTTGTTTAATACAAGAAAAGTTAGGGTTAAATGACCAACAAATTATGGCCTTTGATATTAGTGCAGCTTGTAGTGGTTTTGTATACGGATTGACAATAGTCAATAGTTTATTAAAAACAATGCCAGGTAAATATGCATTAGTTATTGGAAGTGAAGTACTATCTAATCTAGTAGATTTTAAAGATCGTACTACTTGTATATTATTTGGAGATGGTGCA
>JBKEBJ010000461.1:0-6444 GCA_047973105.1 Coprobacillaceae bacterium
ACTTGTCAAACAATAAAAGAAGTAGATTTTAGTGAGTTACATGTATTTCCCTATTCACCAAGAAAGAATACACCTGCTGCTAGAATGAAAGACCAAGTAAATGGTACAGTAAAACAAGAAAGAGTGAATCATTTACTAGAAATGTCAAAAGAATTAAATGAAAAATATGCAAAAAAACAAATTGGTCGAGCATTACCTGTATTATTTGAGACTAGAGAGGAAGACTATCTAGTAGGACATGCAGATAATTATTTGAAAGTAAAAGTAAAAACAAAACAAAATTTGATAGGTGATATTAAGAATGTTATAATTGAGGAGTATCAAGATATATTAATTGGAAGCGTGATCTAATATGAAACAATTACAAGAATTATTTAACATTGATAATGATATGAAAATCTATTCTATACATAGTGATTCTAGGTATGTGAAGCCATACTCTATTTTCTTTTGTATTGAAGGATTAAGTGTGGATGGGCATCAATATGTAGAGGATGCTATTTTTCAAGGTGCAAAATGTATTGTTCATAGTAAAGAGTTAGAAGAGTATCGTCAAGATATTATTTATATTAAGGTTGAAGATACTTTAGATGAACTAAATCGTGTCGCGAATTTATACTATGATTATCCAAGTAAGAAGATGAAAATGGTAGGAATTACTGGTACTACTGGTAAAATAGTAGTCGCTTCAATGATTAAGAATGCACTAGCAGAATTTTGTAAAACAGGCTATATTGGAACCATATCTTTAGAATATGATGGAAATATAAAGGGATCACCTTACACAACACCAGAAACATTATATTTACAAAGAAATCTTTATCGAATGTATAAACATGGAGTTAAGATAGTGGCCATGGAGGCTTCTAGTCATGGACTTTATTTGCGTCGAGTAGATGGCATTCATTTTGATATTGCTGTGTTGACTAATATTGGTGATGAACATTTAGATTTTCATGGTACTAAAGAACAATATATTCAAGCAAAGTTGAAATTATTTAAGAAAATAGATGAACATGGAATTGGAATTATAAATAAAGATGATGCTAATAGTACAAGGTTTATTGCTAATACAAAAGGACGAGTCATTACTTATGGTATTGCATCAGATGCTGATGTAATGGCTAAGAATATTGTTTTGTCATTAAACAAAACATTTCTTGATTTACATATTAAGGGTGAAGTGTTTCATATTTCAACACCAACAATTGGAATGTTTAATGTAAATAATGTATTAGCTTTAGCGAGTGTTCTTTTAGCTTTAGGTAGTGATAATAAAACAATTATGAACTCCTTACAAAAGATTGCACCAGTTCCTGGAAGAATGGAAGTATTGCAACATGAATTACCTTTCCATATTATTGTTGATTACTGCCAATCTTTAGTTAATTATGAAGAAGTGTTCTCTTTTGTTAAAAAAGTAAAAGAACCTAAAGGACGACTAATTGCTGTTTTTGGTGCTCCAGGCAAAAGACATGTGAAAGATCGAGCTGCTTTAGGAAAATTAGTTAATACATATTGTGATCATGCAATATTAACACAAATGGATGATCGTGGTGAAGATGTGGAAAGTATTTGTTCAGATATTCAAAAGGAATTAAAAGATATAAATAGTGTTATTATAACAAGTAGACAAATTGCTATTGAGCAGGCTGTTGAATTAGCCTGTAAAGATGATGTTATATTAATTTTAGGAAAAGGTCATGAACAGTTTATTTCGCTTAGTGTAGGAAAAGCGGATTATCCTGGTGATAAAATAATTGCTTTAGAGGCAATCAAAAGAATATATGGAGGAGAAGAAGACGATGAAATACAATACTATGATTGATCATACAGTATTAAAACCAGATACTAAAAAGGATGCAGTTACTACGCTTTGTAAAGAAGCAATGGAATATGAATTTGCATCTGTATGTATAAACCCTACTTGGGTAGCATACTGTGCTGAGATGTTAAAAGATAGTGATGTAAAAGTTTGTACAGTTATTGGTTTCCCATTAGGTGCTAATACGCCAGAAACAAAAGCATTTGAAACAAAAGATGCTATTAAAAATGGTGCTGATGAAATCGATATGGTAATTAATATTGGTGCTTTAAAAGATCAAAATTATGATTTAGTAGCTAAAGATATTAAGGCAGTAGTTGATGCTGCAGAAGGTAAATGTGTAAAAGTGATTATTGAAACATGTTTATTAACGAAAGAAGAAATTGAGAAAGTATGTACTATCGCAAAAGATGCAAAAGCTACTTTTGTAAAAACATCAACAGGTTTTTCAACTGGTGGAGCAACACCAGAAGATGTTGCATTAATGAAGAAAACAGTTGGAGACGCTTTAGAAGTAAAAGCATCAGGTGGAGTAAGAACATATGAAGATATGGTAAATGTAGTAAAAGCTGGTGCTACTCGTATTGGGACATCTTCAGGGATTTCTTTAGTACAAGGTAACGATTCAACAACAGATTATTAAACAATAGAAAAAGGTAGCACAGTTTCGGCTGTACTACTTTTTTAATAACTATTATGATTTAGAAAAAGATTGTATTTCATCGACAGCGTGTAATAATATTTTTTCGCCATTCATCATCCCATAGTCCCGCATATCAATCAAAACAACTGGAAATTTACCTGCTGACATCTCAGTAAGATATTTTAATTCATTTCTTACTTGTGGTCCAAGCATAACAATATCATACTCGTCCATCATATTTTCCCTTTTTGCTTCAAGAATAGGTACAGCTAATATTTGTGCATCTATTTCTTTTTCTTTGGCTGCCTTTTCCATTCTTTGGACTAACATACTAGTTGACATTCCTGCACAACATACTAATAGAATCTTCATATAGGTTATCCTCCATTATATTATAATGATAATATTTTATAAGAAAAACATGTTAATTTTACTAGAGTGGATTTTCTTTTTCATAAAGGGGAAATGGTTATCTATATAAGAAAAAAAGTCTTTCCTAGATATATAGGAAGGTAAAATAATAAGTGAGTAAACTTTTATTGTGGAATATAAAATTGCTCGTTAAAACAATAGAGAGAAATTGCTTACAGTATTTTTAGCTGTAAGTGTGGAGGGAAAAATGATTAAATGCATAGTTTGTGATCTAGATGGAACATTAATTCTAGCAGACGACACAATTGAACAAAAAACATTAGACATTCTTAAGTACTATATAGACAGGGGAATAGAATTAATTATCGCAACAGGTAGAAATTAGAACATGGTATCTGATATAATAAAGAAGTACGAATTACATTGTGATTTAATTCTTAACAATGGTACTGAGTATTATTGTCGAGATCGAATAATCAATAAATTATACCCAATGCATTATGATGCAGCAAAACAAATCATTGAAGTTTTAAATGATTATGGATATTTACAAGCAATACATACAAACGTAGGGTTGTATTCAATGCATGATAAAGATGCTTTTTGGGATTACCATATGAAATTACTTTTAAATTCTAATGCCTATAGTGGGGAATTACCTAAAAAGACATTTACAGTAAAGGAAGAATATCTAAGAGATTTTCATATTGTTAATAGTATAGATGAAATGATAGATAAAGAAGTTAAAATATTAAAAATTGATGCAAGGCATTTAAAGTCTTCTTCTGTTGAAGGAGTTAGAAATCAATTACACATAAATAATTTAGATATATCATCATCTTATGATGATAATATTGAAATTACATCTAATGCATCAAATAAAGGGATATTATTAAAAAAACTAATCGTGGAAAAAGGCTATCGAATGGATGAGGTAGCAGTTTTTGGTGATGGTGAAAATGATTGTAGTATGCTTACTGATTTCCCATATTCATTTACACCTGATAATGCCTGTGAAAAAGCTAAAAAAATTGCTAAATTTCATTTACAAAAGACGAATGATGAAGGTGCGGTTGGAGAAGGTATTATGATGTTGAAGACATTAAATGTATTATAATTTTTAAGTTCATATAATAAAGTGAGGTGAAATCATAATGGATGAGTATCTAAGAGGAATATATACAGATATCTTTTATCGGTGGATTCTAAATTACAGTAATGATGATTTTACTGTTAGTGTAGATGAAAATGATAAAGGGATTTTGTTAATTCAAACCCAGACTAGTGAAAGCCAAATTATATTTAATCCCTATAATATAATTGAGTTTCGCATTACTAATTTAATTAGTCAAGAGGTTGAGTTTTATTTACATTTTCAGATGCGTACTTTACAACATGCGATAGAGTTATTTAATGAAATGTTGGAAAGTATTAATGATATCTCTAAGAATTATATATTAAAGGTATTATTATGTTGTAGTAGTGGTTTTACAACAACCTATTTTGCAAGTCAATTGCAAGAGGCTGCGAACCTAATGAATTTGCATATTCAGATTGATGCAACAAGTTATCAACATCTATATAAAAGAGCAGAGGAGTATGATTTTATCTTACTAGCACCACAAATTGCTTATAAATATACAGAACTTAAAAAAGCATTTAGCCAAAAGAAGATACTTAAAATATCTACCAAGGTTTTTGCCCAATCAGATGTTAGAACAATGATAAATATTATTTTAGAGAATCAAAAAAAACATAATAGATCAATAACAGATAAAGTATTTGATAATATTCCAACGATTCGAGCGAAAATGCTTTGTGTTTCCTTTTTTAGAAATAATAATCGTATTCATATCTCATATCGGATATATGATAATAGTGAAGTTATTGAAGAAAATACAATTATTAAAGGAGCAATGTCAATTAATGATATTTATGATACCATTGATACAATCATTGTTCGTTATCCAGCATTAGAAATACTAGGTATATCGATTCCCGGAATCATTAATGATGGACACTTATCATCCATCAATATTTTAGGATTAGAAGATTGTGACTTACAACTATTATTAACAAAAAGATATCAAAAGAAAGTCTTACTTTCTAATGATGTAAATACAGTTGCAGTTGGATATCATGCCGTGCAACAAAAATATTCTTCCTTAGCCTTTCTATTCCAACCAGTGGATAGTTATTCTGGGATTGGAACAATTATTAATAACGAGTTAGTAATTGGAAGGAAAAGTTTAGCAGGAGAGTCACAGTTTTTACCTTTAAATCTAAGTGATGATTTTATAAATTTAACAACAACCCCTAAAGGGGCATTAGAGGTTGTTTCAAAAACGATTCTATCAATAATGAGTATTATTTCACCAGATGCGATTATTATTTATTGTGATATGTTAGCTAGTAGCGAAGAACTGATTCAAGAACTCAGTGAACATATATCAGAAAAATATATACCAGATATTATAATGGTGAATGATATGCATGAGTATATATTACATGGTGTAATGATATTGTGTTCTCGTGAATATAGAAGAACTTTGGTTGAATAAGAAATGAATATAATGATAAAAGCGTAGAATGATTTTCCTACGCTTTTACTGTATTATTTTTCTGGTTGACACACTGGACAATAGTAAATACTACCACCTAGATATGATTTCTTGATTAGTTCACCTTGACACACAGGGCAAGGTTCTTTAACTGTTTTATTGGATAAGACAGTTGGATATTTACCAATATTTCCAAAGAAATCCTTTTCTGTATTTCTACCACCTAAATCACGCATATTCGATAGCGTAGATTTGATACTTTCAAATAAACAATCTTTTTCCACAGTAGATAGTGTGGATATTTTACGCTTTGGATGAATTTTAGAATTGAATAAAATATCTTGTAAGACACCATTTCCAAGTCCAGGTATTCTTTGTTCCGTTGCAAGAAAGGCTTTAGCACTTAATTTGACAGGCGTTTCTTGAAGCATATTCATAAAATATTCTTTTGAAAATTCTTCGCTAAGTGGAGATGGTTTTTCTTTAGTAACGTTGTGATAGAAATTATCAAACTCTCCTTCTTTAAATAACCATATCATACCGTACATTTGAATAGAAACAACAACATAAGTGTCATCACTAAATTGTAATAGTAATTGATGCTTATTTGGTAAATCACTTTGATGAGTTATATAACGAATATTAACTCCTTCACCTAATGATAAACGATATTCACCTAAGACAATCTCAATATGCCCACCATGTGCTTCTACATCCTCAATAACTCGATTCATTAGTATATCTTCATAATTAGGAAGATCTTTATTAAAGAAAGCAAATTTGTGAGGTGATTGACCCTTAATAATATGAATGATTTTTTTATCTACAAGAATTCTTTTCATTTGATTGGCAACAACAATTGCTTCAGGCAGTTCAATCATAAAATATTCCTCCTATAATATATAATTTCATTTTAACAAAAAAAGAGTCTATTTAGTAGACTCTTTAAGTACATTTAAGAAATGTATAGCAATAAATGCTACCTCATCATCTGAGAAAGAAGCATTATATTGTTTTTTAACATTTTCATTTATCGTATTCGC
>JBKEBJ010000006.1:0-8338 GCA_047973105.1 Coprobacillaceae bacterium
GGATGATGAATCATATCTTGATATTCTGTATAGATCATTTCAATGAGATCATTATTACGAATACCTGGAACTTGATGATATGATTGTAATAATTCGTTACAAGGGAGTGTTGATACTAATAAGATACTTGTATCTGGACAATTCATAGTTATCATATCTATCAATTCTTTTACGTGATACGCTACCTCTTTTGGACTCGACATGATAGTACGACCTAAATCATTAACTCCTATCATTAATACTACTAATTTAGGTTGGTATTTAATAACTGCTTCATCTACTATCCATAATAATTCTTGTGCGGTTGCCCCGCCTATTCCACAGCTATAGACATGGGGGATTTCTGGATAGTAATTTTCAACATCATATATTTCTGTAATGGAGTCTCCAAAGAATACAACGCCATTAGGGATATGTTTTTCTTGTTGTTCAATAATCGCTAACATTCTTTGAAGTTGACCTTTACGTAATTGGTAATATTTAGGATTATACTTCATGTTTTCTCTCATTTTATAACCTCTCTATTTTTAAGTTCATTCCTATTTCAAACATACGTTTCCAAGGCATATAAATTTGTAATGATTGTACTGGATATGTTTTAGAAATCTTTAATTCATTATATTGTTCTATCAGTTTTTTCGCAATAGTTTCTTCTACAAGAGATTGTTTATCTTTAAAGTCATAATAAGATAATTGATGTTTAGGTAATACATTTTCAATGATATCTAAGCGGCTATTAGCCTGATAAAAAACATCTTCTAATATGCGATATATTACATGATATCTAATCTTATCTGATTGTTGGCCTAAAACACTTTGACTTAATACTGTACCTAAAGTATTACAATTAGTATTCCATCCAGCATAAGCAATAACCTTATCTAAGACATTTCTTTGATCTAAATACGATATTAACTGGGTATCTCCACCATTAGAAAAAGCACTATCACAAACAGCCACATGATATCCTTCATTAATATATTCTTCTATCGTTAATGAAAAATCTAATAATTGACGATAACTTGTATAGGTAATGTCTTTTGGCTCAAAAGATTCTTGCATAAATTTACCTGGACTATTTATCGCTAGAATAAAATCAGCTTCTTTTGGTGTAGTAGCTATTTTACCCCCGACTACTCGAATATGCGATTTTAAACTCTCAAACATTGGTCGATCTTCATATTTAGGTACAATTTGTGGACCTAATATAGAAGAATAAAGCGGATATATAGAAATTGTTTGGTCGTGATATTCATTATACGCTCTAGCCAACAATGACATTGCGACTTCATCTGCACCTGGATAAATCATTACTTTTTGTTCCAACTGGTGCTCTCGTACATAGTCCACTACTTTCTTTTGGGAAATAGCTGTATAACCATAAGGAGAGGAATCATCTTGTGGAATGACTAGAAAATCTATCACTCCAGATTCAACATAAGAAACAACTTTCATATTAATATCGGTATTAAAATCTCTTCGCCACTCATAATCATCAATGATATCTTGAGGAATCGAAATATTTTTTAATTCCTTTTCCTCATCTTCATTGATTCCACTTCTATTTTTACTATCTAATAAATATTTTCTACGGAATAACGCATATCCATATTGTTCATAATAATCTGGTTCTTCTTCACTAGAATCATAACTTGGTGCTCGCATAATGCAGTTAAATGCATATATTTTAACTTTTGCATTTAATTTCTTTATTTGTGAGAGATATTCCATTCTTTGGTACACCTCTTCTTTTGTTAGATGATGTAACCTAGAAGGAATTAATCCACCATATAATAACATATCTAAAGATAAGACTATGTTATCTACTTCTTGACTATGTTTTGCAATAAATTGCATTACTTTATCAATATTTGCAGGTGTTTTCTTATCTCCCAATATACTTTTATCAGGAGATAAAAGCGTTACTTTTTCATTAGAATCTGCAATCATTTCTACAAAATTGGTATTACATGGTCTTTCATCTAAAGGAATAAATAATGTTTTCACTAATCTCGCCTCTTTACTATATCTTGTAATGCTTCTAAAATAGTATCCATATGATACGTTGCATCATCATTATGTTTTCCACCTACTAGATAAGATTTATAAGCATAAGGAAACATATCAAAATCATTTTGAGAATCACCAATAGCGTATATTTCTTCTGTTGGATACATGGAAATCATAGCTTTCCCTTTAGAAGCACGTATATTCATGATTTCTAAGGAAGTACTTGATGTTTTAACTGCTTTAATATTTTGAAATTGTGTATCAATTTGTTCTTGTAATATATCTAATTCTTGTTCTTCTCCAATCACTAAATATAATACACAAGGTTGATTTTCCAATATTGTTTGAAAATCTTTAACTATATGATGAGAATCATATAGTTCTTTTGGAAAGTCAGGACTACGTTCTTCCAACCAATAACGATTAGAAATCGTATTTAATTCAATTCTAATATTCTTATTTTTAAACAATGTTAATACTTGTAATGCCTCTTTTGTATCAATTAACAAGGCATTACATGTATCACCCTTAACAACAACTGCACCATTTTGTGAAATACGTTCTGTTATACCTAAATCATATTTTTTATTAATATACATAATGTCATGGTCTAAGCGTCCTGTACAAATGGCTAATTGATACCCTTGTTCTTTTAAATCATGTAAGATTTGAAGTGTTGCTTGTCCCCCAATAATTTCGTTATTACCACCCAATAACGTTCCATCTAAATCAAATACAACAACTTTATTGTTCATTTGTTTGTGCATTCATAACCCTAACAAATGGGATATAAATTAAGATAGAGACAACAAATATGACTAACGCTACAATGGCAGACATAATATCTCCACCGGTAGCTAAGAACGCACTTAATACTGGTGGTGTCGTCCATGGAATAACTACATATGTATGTGCCATAATTCCTATTTGTGTAGCCAATACACCAATTCCAATTCCCATTAATGTTGTTATCACCATTGGGATAATTAAAATAGGATTCATGACTACTGGTAATCCAAACATTACTGGTTCACTAATATTAAATAAACCCGGTACAAGTCCTAATTTACCAATACTTTTATAGTCTTCTCTTTTTGATACAATAAATATAGCAATAACTAAAGCTAACATATTACCTGCACCACCCATAAAAGCAACAGAATCTAGGAATGGTTTCGTAATTACTTGTGTCGCTGATGACCCACTTAATATTGCATCCGCATTCAATGTTAAACTAGCTAAATAAATAGGTTCTAAGATAGGGTTAAAAATATAAGCTGAATGTATTCCTAATCCCCACAATAACATATACAATAAATAAATAATGAATAATCCTACTGGTGAAGATACAATGTTTGTAAATGGTGTTTGAATCCAAGTAAAGATTAAATCGTTTAATGGTGCTCCTAAACCATCCGTTACTGCTCTAAGAATTCCAAAAACAATGATTGTTAATAATACTGGAATAATAGAGTTAAATGATCTAGCAATTCCTGTTGGCACTGAGTCTGGCATTTTAATAATTAAAGCTTTGAATTTCATCAAGAAATTCATTAATTCCACTGTAACAATACCAGATATAAATGCTGTAAACATACCTGCGGCACCAGTATAATAGGTATTAATATATTCAATTCCCATATCACCATCAAATACAAATGGTGTTAGTATTAAGAAACATACAACTGCTACAGAAGCAACAATTGATGTATCCATTTTATATTCTTTAGCTAATACTTTAGCGGTATTAAATACTAACAGTAATGCCATCATCGACATCGCAGCTGAGGTAATTGTTGAACCAACAGAGACAATGCTATTTAATGGTAAACCAAACCATTGATCAAAATACTTTCCATCTCCTAAAAAAACAGAATTAATAAGTGTAAATAATGAGCCAGAAATTACAATTGGCATAATGGAAATAAATCCATCACGAATTGCTTTTAAATAACGATTCGTTGATAATTTCTCAGCAATAGGTAATAATAATCTTTCAATTGTTTGCATAAGATATTCCCTTCCTTATCTTTTTATTTTATCTACAAATTTCTTTGTAATGAGTTGAGGTCTAGTAATAATAGAACCGACTACAACACTATAACATCCAAGTTCTAATACTCGTTTGGCCTTTTCTGGTGTATCAATATTTCCTTCTGCAATGACTGGATGTTTTACTTGTGCTAAAATTTCTCTAATAATCTTAAAGTCATCTGTTTCAATCTTTAGGTCTTTGCTTTGTGACGTATACCCAACTAATGTTGTACCAATATAATCAAATCCTAGGCTATCAGCATAAATAGCTTCTTCCATTGTTGAACAATCAGCCATCCATTTCTGGTTTGGATAACGCATCTTTATTTCATTAAAAAATGCTTCTAAAGAAATATTGTTAGGTCGTATTCTTTTTGTTGCATCTAAAGCAATGACATCTACACCTTCATTAACTAAAGCATCTATTTCTTTTATTGTTGGTGTAATAAAGATTTCACTATCTTCATAATCTTGTTTTATAATTCCAATAATTGGTAATGAAACTGTTTTTTTAATTTCATGAATATCAACAACAGAATTAGCACGAATCCCTTTTGCACCACCAACATTGGCTGCTAAAGCCATTTTGGACATAATGAATGATGAATGTAATGGTTCATCTACTAATGCCTGACATGAGACAATTAGCTCTCCTTTAACTATATCTTTCATACTTTCCTCCTCCCATTCGCCTACAGTGTAAAACTAAAATTCGACAAATGCAATGCTTTACAAAGAACTAGAAAACACTTTCATAAATAGTATATTTTTATTATAAAGAGCTTTATATTCTGAAAGTATTTTCACCATTTTTTTGTATTTTTATAATACAAAACATGTATAATATAAAAAAGAGGTGAATGTTATGTCGACATATAATGAAACAATAATAGCAGTTATTAAATCTTCTTATGATACTTTGACATCGGTAGAAAAAGGTATTGCGGATTATTTTTTGCATCCTATTGACGATACAAACTTTGCCGCTAAGAATATATCTAAGAAACTATATGTTTCTAATGCATCCTTATCTAGATTTTCTCAAAAATTAGGGTTTAAAGGATACCGAGAATTCGTTTATGCTTATACTTCTGCTGTAATAAAGCATAAAGATTTAGACAGTCTTACTAAAAATGTATTACAATCTTATCAAAAAATATTAGAAGATACTTATGATATTATTGATAACAATCAAATGGTTAGAGTATCTACTATGATGGATTATTATCCTCGAGTATATGTCTATGGTACAGGATCTTCTGCTGTTGCAGCTAGAGAATTTAAATTGCGTTTTATGCGATTAGGCTTACATGTTGATTATCTAGCCGATCCACACTCTATTCGAATGAATATTACCCGTGTTGATAAAGAATGTTTAGTCTTTGGAATAAGTATCAGTGGTAAAACGGATATTATCATTGATGAATTAGGTCATGCAAAACAAAAAGGAGCTACTTGTGTACTTATAAGTTCTAATAAAATACAAGAAAATACTAGTTGTTACGATGAATTAGTTTTAGTTGGAAAAGTAAAAAACTTAGAAGCTTCTGATAAAATATCCCCTCAATATCCTATCTTATTAGTTATTGATATTCTATACAGTCATTATTTAAATCAAGATTATATAAATAAAAAACATCGTTTAGATGAAACTTTAGATTATATTCATTATGATTTAGAATAAAAAGAACTCTTCCACAAGTATTTGTGAAAGAGTTTTATTATTTTGCAGGTACTACCTCAATCCAATAATCATCAGGATCATTTATAAAATATAATCCCATTTCTTTATTTTCAAAACAGATACATCCCATTTCTTTATGTAGTTGATATGCCTTTTCATAATCTTCTACTTCAAAACAGATATGACTTTCATTCTCTCCTAATTCATATGCTTGAGGATGATCCTTTAACCATGTTAATTCTATTTGAAAACCTGTGATTCCATCATTTAAATATACTAATTTAAAGCTATTATCACTTGCTTCTTTTTCTCTTACAACTTGTAACCCTAGCGCTTTATTATAAAATTCAATACTTTTTGTTAAGTTTGTAACATTAATGTTACAGTGTATACATTTAAATTTCATTATTTTACCTCTCTTATAATTCCTAATTCTATTGCTTTTTCACCTACTGCTTTGGCTACTTCTTTACTGACACGAGGGTCTAACGCGGTTGGAACAATATAGGTTGATGATAGTTCTTCTTCACTAACTAATGAAGCTAATGCATAAGAAGCAGCTAGTTTCATTTCTTCTGTGATTTTTTTAGCTTTTACATCTAATGCTCCTCTAAATAATCCAGGAAAAGCTAATACATTATTAATTTGATTTGGGAAATCAGAGCGTCCAGTTGCCATAACTGCAGCTCCAGCATCAATTGCATCTTGATATCCAATTTCTGGTTCTGGATTTGCCATCGCAAAGACAATAGGATTTGGTTGCATATTAGATACCATCTCTTTAGTTAATAACTTTGGAGCAGAAACTCCAATAAATACATCTGCCTCTTTTAATGCTTCTGACATATCCATGCGTTTATTTTGACTATTAGTAATGAGAGTTAATTCTTTAGTTAAAAAATCATAATTTGCTTCATCTTCTTTTAATACAATACCATTGATATTGAAACCATAGATTTCTTTAACTCCTAAATTATGAATCATCTTTATAATAGAACTTCCTGCTGCTCCAGTTCCAGATATTACTACCGTAATATCTTCAGCTTTTTTATTAACAACTTTTAAGGCATTTAATAATCCAGCAGTTACAACAATCGCTGTTCCATGTTGATCATCATGAAATACTGGAATGTCTAATTCTTCAATTAATGTTCTCTCAATTTCTACACATCGAGGAGCAGAAATATCTTCTAAGTTAATTCCTCCAAATGTTGGAGCAATAGCTTTAACAATAGAAATAATCTCTTTTGGATCTTTTGTATCTAAACATAATGGAACTGCATCTATATCTGCAAACTTCTTAAATAATACTGCTTTTCCTTCCATTACTGGCATCGCTGCTTCGGGACCAATATCGCCTAACCCTAATACTGCAGTTCCATCACTTACAACAGCTACACTATTAGATTTCCAAGTATAATTATATACTTCCTCTTTATTTTTAGAAATTTCACGGCATGGTTGAGCAACTCCTGGTGTGTACGCTAATGATAAGTCTTCACTAGTTTCGACATCTATTTTTAAAGATACTTCTATTTTTCCTTTTGATTGTTTATGCATTTGTAACGCTCTTTCATATACATCCATTTTATACTCCCCCTTTAACAAAGACATTATAGCACAATTATTTTAGTCCATTACATAAAAATTGATATTACTTTATATTTCATAAAAAAAACAATTTCTTTAAGAATTGTTTTTTTCTATAAGTCTTTTAATAAGATTTTGAATATTATCTATTTCTGTATCTGTAATGTTTTGAACATGATTAAAAGCGAATACTGGGGTTACTTTATCCCCCACTAAATAATGGCTACCACGAATTCCTGGTATCAATTTATCAATATCCTTATCTAACATTTTCACTTTGCTTCCTTCTATGCTTTCTGGTGTATTATAATAAGCATTTTTAGAAAAATAGAAAATATAATCTGGTTGTAATATTTCAAACACTTTAAATAGATAAGGTACTGCTCCTTCTATTTCTTTTCTTCGTACATGGGAACGTCTTATTAGTTTAGTATTCATATTATAATACGCTAAATTCTCAAAATCACCTAATATTTCTTCCATTTTTGTATAATGAATTTTTTTGTATCTAGTCGCTCCAAATTGTTCATAATATTTCCAATGTTTAAATACAAACCTTGTGATATTTTTTCGATATTCAAAGTCTTCGGCGTTAAGTGTGTCCCTTTCAAAAGTATCTGTAGAATAGTGCGATTCTCCAATCACTAAAATCTTTGATTTTTGATTATCATATTTTTTTCCTACAAAAGGGAAAATAGGTATCTTAGCTTCCTCAAATGCAGCATCATATACAGAAGCTAAATAACTACAATCTCTGATATCCTGTTCTAAAATAACTTTCTTTTCATTGATATTTTTAAAGCGTCCATCATCAGTATGCCCATATATACGTAATAACTCTCTAGCAGATATTTGGATTCCTTTTTTTTCCCAATCCTTTTTCCGAGAATGATATAATTCTAAAATTAATTCTCTAGCATCACTACTAGAATGAATTTTTTCATGGCAGCTACTGCATAAAGAAATAATGTTTTCTGGAATATCCAGATTCTCTTTAAAATCAAATTGTTGTTTAACAGG
>JBKEBJ010000130.1:0-4944 GCA_047973105.1 Coprobacillaceae bacterium
TCTAGATTCCTCCTTGTTTTATTAAACAAACACTTTGTTGAATTTATCAAACAAGAAGATTATACATTCTTTTTTACAGAATGCAAGACTTGTCAAACATTTTGTTTAATATATGAAACCATGATTTCTAACAAGGGTAAAAGAAGAACCTATTCTTTTAGAACAGGTTCTTTGGCAAATTAATTATTATTATTTTTCCAAGCCTTCTCGGCGTTTACTCGATTCTTTAAACAACGCCTTTAAGGCATCTTCATCATTTGAAGAAATCGCTTCTTTAATATTATCTAATTCTTCTTCAAATGTCTCTATAGATTGTAATAAGTATTCTTTATTACGCAAGAATAACTCTGACCATAAATCTTCATTAATATTGGCTATACGCGTTAAATCACGATAAGAATCACCAATATACTTGCCAGTATCATATTTTTGTTGGTCACTATTAATTAAAGCAACAGCAATAGCATGTGGTAATTGTGATGTAAAGGAAATGACTTCATCATGATCATATGGCGACATAATCTTTACACTTTTAAAACCAAGATTTTGAACAAAAGTTTCCATAAAAGAGATCGTCTCTGTTTTATTTTGTTGATGTGTAATGAGAATATAGTTGGCGTTTTTAAACACCTCTTTACTTGCATAAGCATATCCCTTTTTTTCACGTCCAGCCATTGGATGACCACTAACAAATTCAACACTAGAATCTAATATCTGTAATGCCTCTTCCAAGAAGTAAGATTTAATTCCAACTGCATCGCTAATAATACTACCAGGTTTAAACTTATGATTTTTAATAAAGTCTAAAACAAGTGATGGATATAAACATATAATTGTTATATCGGACTTTTCGATAATCCCATTGTCATGGGTATAGCCTTCAACGATATACCCATCATCTTTAGCTTGTTTTAGTGTTGTTTCATCAATATCAATCCCATATACTTGATGTCCTAAACCTGACAAAGCTTGAATAAAGCTTCCCCCTATTACACCTAATCCAACTACTGTAATAATCATTATTATCCCCCCCTGTTATTTAGTATGCGTATCTATGATTTTTATATCTTTACATCTTACTGTAAGGAATTCTTTCATTTCCAAAATATTTTTTTCTTTACTTTTATATGTAAATTCTTCTTTTTTAGTAGTAATCATTAACTTCAATTTATTCTTTTTATCATCTGTAATTTCAATTTTTCTTATTTTTTTATACGATATTTCTTGAACGTTACGTTGTAATGCAATATGAATAGCTTTATCATCACACATCCATATTGATTGATATAATGAATAACAAACCATAGGTAGTAGCCAAGCACTCATTAATACTGGTGAAGCTAATGATATATTCTGATATATACCTAATATGATTAATAAATCAATAACAAATAAAGCTATATACGTTCCATAAAAAACATAATTTTCATATCCCTTATTTAGAACAAATGTCATTTTCTGCATTTGTTTATATTTACGATTCACTAAGAATAAAAATATGACTCCCATTAATAACATAATAATTGGGAAAAATGCCAATGTATCTCCTACCGTTATATCATATATCACATAGCTAGTAAAAAGACTCAAAGTCAATAAACAAGACCAAATCATTAATATAATATCTATCATACTATAATACCTTAATAGCTAATATTGAGAAGGCAGATAATAATATTGCCATTACTAAATATCGACTAACCAATTCCATTAATTTAGGTTTCTTTGTTTTGTTTTCTAAATGATAAAATGACATCACAATTAATAAAGAAGTTATAACTCCATGCCCAAGTAGCATCGATATTTCTTGATTAAATCGAAGCATTAATAAAGGTATTCCTAATACTGTTACAAAAACAAAATTTAAAAGTACAATTAATAAACTACTCCATTTTCTTGGTATCCACTCAAAACTTAATGTTTTTTTAAAAAGTGATTCTTCTTTTTCTGCTTCTTTTTTAGTAAACTCAAAATTCTTTTTCTGTCCTCCAACTAGTAGGTTAAATATTGCCATATTAGAGTTTTCTTTTCTCTTCTATCATTTGAATTTTAAAATCTAATAATTCTTTTGTTAAATCTACATAATAGTCATGTGGATACTCTAGACGGAATACTTCATCCCAAAGTCTAGCCTTTTGAGCAAAACTATATTCTCGAATTTCATGGACATCTTTTTCTTCATAAACTTTTTTGCCTTCTACAAATATAGGTACTTGTAAATCTTCTATTGTATATGTATTAGCTTTAATCGTTTTAAACTTCCAAATATTGGATTGATGATAAATAGTAATATCCTTATTAATATCTAATTCTTGATCATGGAAAGCAATAACATCAGCAATTGCTTTTTTCGTTTCATTTTCAAATAGGCGATACACCTTCTTATATCCAGGATTTGTGATTTTTTCAACATTTTCTGAGATTTTAATCTTAGGAATGATTTCACCATTTCGTTCAATAGCTACTAATTTATAAACTCCACCAAATACTGGAGATGATCTAGAAACAATTAAATTCTCACCAACACCAAAAGAATCTAACTTCGCTCCTTGGTTCAATAAAGAGCGTATTAAATATTCATCTAAAGAATTGGATGCTGATATCTGCGCATTATATAAACCTGCTTCGTCCATCATTTTTCTTGCTTGTTTAGATAAATACGCAATATCTCCACTATCTAAACGAATTCCTTTTAATGTTTTTCCCATTGGTTCTAATATTTCCTTAGCTATACGAATAGCATTTGGTACACCACTTTTTAATGTGTTATAAGTATCTACTAATAGAGTACAATCATCTGGATATGTTTGTGCATAGGCTTTAAAAGCTTCGTATTCATTTTCAAAAGACTGAACAAAAGAATGAGCCATTGTCCCTACCACGGGTACGTCAAACATTTGTCCAGCAGAAACAGTCGCAGTTCCAGTAACACCACCAATATAAGCAGCTCTGGCTCCATAAGTAGCACTATCATAACCTTGAGCACGACGTGCACCAAATTCTAATACAGGTCTTCCTTTAGCTTCTTGTACAATACGATGTGCTTTTGTAGCAATTAATGACTGGTGATTGATAGTTACTAATAATAAAGTTTCTATTAGTTGTGCTTCAATGAACTTAGCTTTTACAGTAACAAGTGGTTCATTAGGAAAAACCGGTGTCCCTTCTTTAACAGAATAAATAGACCCAGTAAAATGAAAATCACTTAGATATGTTAAAAACTCTTCATCAAATTTATGTAAGGAACGAAGATATTCAATATCTCCATCACTAAAATGTAAATGATCGATACATTCAATTAACTGTTGTAATCCAGCAAAAATAGAAAACCCTCCATTATCTGGATTTTTTCTAAAGAACATATCAAAATATACATATTGATCTTTGTTCCCTTGTTTAAAATAGTTATATGACATAGTTAATTCATATAAATCCATAACTAATGTCAGATTTCTTTCACTTCCAGCATGTTGCTTCATAATTTTACTCCTTGTCATGTTTTATATACCCTATATCATATACTTTTTTCAAATAAAAATCTATCTTTTACGATATTTTTAAAAATATAAATCATATGATTGTCTTGCATCTGAATGGGGTTGGAAATCCATTCTTGGTTGTGGCATTGGATATGGCATAGGTTGCGGTTGTGGTTTTGGTTGTGGCTTTTTATACAACACAGGTATTAATATTTTTTGACCTGGATGAAGCGCTGAGTTCGGACCTAGATCATTCATATTTCGAATCATCTCTGCACTCGTATTAAACCTTCTCGCTATGGCATGTAAATTATCACCACGTCTTACATCATAAATATAAATCTTCCCCACCTCAGTTGATGGTTGTGGTGATGGCATTGGTTTCACCATCTGTCTTTCCATATCTTGTCCTGATTCTCTGTTAAATAAATTATCCATGTAATCGTTATACACTGTAATCCCTCCTACACTAACCTATGCTTGAAAGGATCATTGTCCTAGGCAAATGCACAAGCAGACTTCCTATGATGCATGGAAGTCTGTTTTCGCCATTTTATCTAATGCTTCTTTAGCAGCTTGTTGTTCTGCACGTTTTTTACTTGAACCTTTTCCTTTTCCTAAAATCATATCATCCATAATAACTGCCACCTCAAAAATAGGAGCATTTGATGGACCTGTTGAAGATAGTAATTGATATGTAACTGTCTTTCTTTGATCAGCTTGAATTAACTCTTGTAAAGTCGTTTTATAATCCGTAATATCATCTCGATTAACATCTTCAACATGTTTATAAATTGTTTTTGTTAGAATTTCTTCTACATATGTACCACCACAATCATAACTAATAGCACCAATCATTGCTTCAAATACATTCGCCAATACACTATCACGCTCACGGCCACCATTGTGTCTTTCACCAGCACCCAAATAAATTAAATTACCTAATTCTAATTCTCTAGCAAAACGCGCTAATGATTCTTCACGAACTAGCTTAGAACGTAATGTTGTTAATTGACCTTCAGGAATTTTTGTATATAACTTATATAAATGCATTGACACATGATATTGTAATACTGCATCACCTAAAAATTCTAAACGTTCATAATGTTTTACTTTTCCACCTTTTTCATTCGCATATGATGGATGTGTAAATGCTTCAGTATAAATGTTTATATTTTTATAAGGGATATTCATTTTTTCTAAAAATTCTTTAATCTTCACTGCGTTTCAATCCTTCTTTCATTTTATCTACAACTTCTTTTTCAACCATTGAAAAAGCTAAAGTAATAGCGTTTTCAAACGCTACTGCATTACTAGCACCATGCGCTTTAATAACCGGTTTAACAAAGCCAATCATTAAAGCACCACCAGCTCCATCCGCATTAAATGTTTGTTTTAATTTGGCGAAATTCTTTTTAGCGATTACAGCACCAATTTTACCACTAGTTGAACTCATCAAAGATTC
>JBKEBJ010000134.1:0-8736 GCA_047973105.1 Coprobacillaceae bacterium
CAGAGTGATTTGGAGAACAAGCAGTATTATGTGGTGGAGTAACGGCCTTAATGCAAGCAGGATTTGAAACATTAATTGAAGCTGGGTATGAACCTGAAAGTGCATACTTTGAGTGTATTCATGAAATGAAATTAATTGTAGATTTAATTTTCGAAAGTGGATTTGCAGGAATGCGTTATTCAATTTCAAACACTGCTGAATATGGTGATTATATTACAGGACCAAAAATCATCACTGATGAAACTAAAAAAGCAATGAAAAAAGTATTATCTGATATCCAAGATGGTACGTTCGCAAGAGATTGGTTATTAGAAAACAAAGTGGGAGCACCACATTTCAAAGCAATGAGAAAACAAGGGGCAGACCATAAATTAGAAGAAACTGGTAAAGAATTACGTAAATTATATAGCTGGAATGATGGTAATAAATTACTTGATAATTAATATGACAACACACTTATGTGTGTTGTAAATAAAGAGTGAAATACACTCTTTATTTACAACCTACAAAGGTTTATGTAGGTGGATTAATCATATGTCAATGACAATGACACAAAAAATATTAGCAGATCATGCAGGATTGGACGAAGTAGTCGCAGGACAACTAATTGAAGCAAAATTAGATGTAGTAATGGCGAATGATATTACAGGTCCAATGGCATTACCAATCTTTAATGAAATGGGAAATGAAGTGTTTGATAAAGACAAAGTCGTCTTAGTACCAGATCACTTTACACCTAATAAAGATATAAAATCAGCTGAGAATTCTAAATCTATTAGAGAGTTCGCAAAATGTCAATGTTTATCACACTACTATGAAGTAGGACAAATGGGGATTGAACATGCATTATTGCCAGAAAAAGGGATTGTTGTAGCTGGAGAATGCATTATTGGTGCAGACTCACATACCTGTACATATGGTGCTTTAGGAGCATTTTCAACAGGTGTAGGAACAACAGATATTGCGACAGGAATGGCAATTGGAGAACTTTGGTTTAAAGTTCCTAGTGCAATTAAATTTGTATTAACAGGAAAACCAGAAAAATATATTAGTGGTAAAGATATTATCTTACACATTATTGGTCGTATTGGTGTCGATGGGGCATTATATAAATCGATGGAATTTGTTGGTGATGGGATTCAACATCTAAGCATGGATGATCGTTTCACAATGGCTAATATGGCAATTGAAGCAGGTGCTAAAAATGGAATCTTTACTGTTGATGATCAGGCTATTGAATATATGGAAAAACATTCTAAAAAAGAATATAAAATTTATGAAGCAGATGTAGATGCTAAGTATGATGAAGTAGTAGAAATTGATTTATCTAAAGTAAGACCAACAGTCGCATTCCCACATTTACCAGGAAATGCCAAAACGATTGATGAAGTAGAAGCAATGGAGACAATTACTATTGATCAAGTTGTTATTGGAAGTTGTACAAATGGTCGTATGGAAGATTTACGTAAAGCAGCAGAAATATTAAAAGGACATACAGTACACCCTGATGTACGAGTCATGGTTATTCCAGCAACACAAAAAATTTACTTACAATGTATTATGGAAGGTTTAGTAGAAATTTTTGTAGAATCTGGATGTACATTTAATACACCAAGTTGTGGACCATGTATGGGTGGACATATGGGAGTATTAGCTGCAGGTGAAAAGTGTGTATCAACAACAAACCGTAACTTTGTTGGAAGAATGGGGCATGTTGATTCTCTAATATACTTAGCTTCACCAGAATTGGCTGCAGCGAGTGCAATTGCTGGATGTATCGCAAATCCAGAGAAAGTGGGGAAAGCATAATGGGAAAAGTATATAAATATGGAAGTAACGTAGATACAGATGTTATTATTCCAGCTCGTTATTTAAATTCATTTGATGCTAAAGAATTAGCGACACATGCAATGGTTGATATTGATCCTGATTTTGCAAGTTCTGTTCAAGAAGGAGACATTATTGTCGCAAATAAAAACTTTGGTTGTGGATCGTCTCGTGAACATGCACCACTTTGTTTAAAAACTGCAGGTGTTAAATGTGTTATCGCTGAAAGTTTCGCAAGAATCTTTTATCGTAATTCCATTAATATTGGATTTCCAATATTAGAATGTAAAGAAGCAGTGGATAATATTGAGGCTGGAAATGAAGTGGATGTAGACTTCAAAACTGGAATTATCTATAACAAAACAAAAAATGAACAATACCAAAGTTTACCATTCCCAGCGTTTTTACAAAAAATGATTGAGTTAGATGGTTTAGTCAACTATGTAAATATGAAAAAGGCTGGTAAATTATAATGGAAAAAAATATAGCAGTTATTAAAGGTGATGGAATTGGACCAGAAATTGTTAACGAAGCATTAAAAGTAATTGATGCCATCGCTAATAAATATAGCCATACATTTCATTATCAAGAAATTCTATTAGGTGGAGCATCGATAGATGCTCATGGTGTACCATTAACTGATGAAGCATTAGAAATAGCTAAAAAAAGCGATGCTATTTTACTAGGTTCTATTGGTGGCGATACAAATACTTCACCATGGTATAAATTAGAACCAAATTTAAGACCAGAAGCTGGACTATTAAAAATTCGTAAAGAACTAGGGTTATTTGCGAACTTAAGACCAGCATACTTATATGATGAATTAAAGGGTGCTTGTCCTTTAAAAGAAGAAATCACTAAGGGTGGTTTTGATATGATGATTGTTCGTGAATTAACAGGTGGAATTTACTTTGGTGAAAGAGAAACTGTTAATGTTAATGGGCAAGATGTTGCAACTGATAAACTGACATATAGTGAATCAGAAATTCGTAGAATTGCGATTAAAGCATTTGATATTGCGATGAAGAGAAATAAAAGATTAATAAGTGTTGATAAAGCAAATGTTTTGGATTCTTCTAGGTTATGGCGTAAAGTAGTAAATGAAGTAGCTAAAGAGTATCCAGAAGTAACAGTAGAACATATGTTAGTTGATAATTGTGCTATGCAGTTAGTAAAAGATCCTAAACAGTTTGATGTAGTATTAACATAGAATATGTTTGGAGATATCTTATCTGATGAAGCAAGTATGATTACTGGATCAATTGGAATGTTATCTAGTGCTTCACTTAGAGATGATGCAATGGGGATGTATGAACCAAGTCATGGTAGTGCTCCAGATATTGCGGGCCAAAATAAGGCTAATCCAATCGCAACTATTTTATCAATGGCAATGATGCTTCGTTATTCATTTAATTTAGATGAAGAAGCAAAAGCTGTAGAAACAGCTGTTGAAAAAGTATTGCAAAAAGGATATCGTACAGTAGATATTCTTTCGGATGATAAAACATTAGTAAATACAAAAGAAATGGGAGACTTAATTGTTGAACATTTATAAGGAGAAATACGATGAAAAGTGATAACGTAAAATCAGGTAGTCAACGAGCACCACATCGTTCGTTGTTTAATGCCTTAGGATATACAGATGAAGAAATGGAAAGACCCCTAATTGGAGTTGTTAACTCATATAATGAGATTGTACCTGGGCATATGAATTTAGATAAGATTGCAGATGCAGTTAAAAAAGGAATCTATATGGCTGGTGGTGTCGCTGTCGAAGTACCTGCCATCGCTGTTTGCGATGGTATTGCGATGAACCATACAGGAATGAAATACTCATTAGTAACAAGAGAATTAATTGCTGATAGCACAGAAGCTGTTGCAGAAGCACATCAATTTGATGGCTTAGTCATGATTCCAAACTGTGACAAAAATGTACCAGGGTTATTAATGGCAGCAGCTAGAGTTAATATTCCAACTATTTTTGTTAGTGGTGGGCCAATGCTTGCAGGTCGTAAAGTAGATGGACAACAAACATGTTTATCTTCTTTGTTTGAGGCAGTAGGACAATTTAACTCTGGAAAAATAACAGAAGAAAAATTACATGAATTAGAACAAAAAGCATGTCCAACATGCGGATCATGCTCAGGTATGTATACAGCTAACTCTATGAACTGTTTAACAGAAGTATTAGGAATGGGTCTTAGAGGAAATGGAACAATACCAGCAGTGTTTAGTGAACGCATTCGTTTGGCTAAACATGCCGGTATGCAAATAATGGAATTAGTAAACAAAGATATTCGTCCTCGTGACATCATGAATGAAAAAGCATTCCATAACGCTTTGACAATTGATATGGCATTAGGCTGTTCAACAAACTCAATGTTGCATTTACCAGCAATTGCACATGAGGCAGGAGTGCATATTGATTTAACAATGGCGAATGAAATTAGTAAGAAAACACCTAATTTATGTCATTTAGCACCAGCAGGAGATACATTTATGGAAGATTTAAATGATGCTGGTGGTGTATATGCTGTCATGAATGAAATTAATAAGTTAGGATTATTAAATACAGATATTCCTACATGTACTGGGAAAACAGTAAAAGAAAATATCGAAGGGTGCATTAATTTAGATCCAAATATTATTCGTCCTGTTGAGAACCCATATAGTACATTTGGAGGGATTGCAGTATTAACAGGTAATATATGTCCAGATGGTTGTGTTGTAAAACAATCAGCAGTAGCCAAAGAAATGATGGAACATTCAGGACCAGCAAGAGTCTTTGAGTGTGAAGATGATGCAATTGTTGCTATTCGTGCAGGAAAAATAGTAAAAGGTGATGTTGTTGTTATTCGTTACGAAGGGCCAAAAGGTGGACCAGGAATGCGTGAAATGTTATCACCAACTAGTGAAATTGCAGGAATGGGATTAGATAAAGATGTTGCTTTAATTACTGATGGACGTTTCTCTGGAGCAACTAGAGGAGCTTCAATAGGACATGTTGCACCAGAAGCAGCATTAGGAGGACCTATTGCATTAATTGAAGAAGGCGATATTATTGATATCAATATATATAAACATTCTATGAATGTTAAAGTTAGTGAAGAAGAAATGGAAGCTAGAAAAACCAAATGGCAACCAAGAAAACCAAGAATCACTAAAGGATATTTAGCAAGATATGCTTCTTTAGTAACATCAGCAGCTTCGGGTGCTGTACTAAAAGCAAAAGATGAATAAAGGAAAAGGAGGAGTGACTATGCTTTTAACTGGGGCCGATATTATTTCTGAATGTTTATTGGAACAAGGTGTTGATACCGTGTTTGGATATCCAGGAGGAACAATATTAAATATTTACGATAGCCTATATAAGTATCAGGATAAAATTAATCATATTCTAACCTCGCATGAGCAAGGCGCAAGTCATGCAGCCGATGGATATTCTCGTGTAACGGGTAAAGTTGGAGTATGTTTAGCAACATCAGGACCAGGAGCAACGAATCTGGTCACTGGTATAGCGACAGCTTACATGGACTCTATTCCTGTAGTTGCGATTACTGCTAATGTAGCCGTACCTTTACTTGGAAAAGATACATTTCAAGAAATTGATATAACAGGTGTAACAATGCCAATTACTAAACATAACTTTATAGTTAAAGATATTAAGGATTTGGCACCAACATTACGCAAAGCTTTTCAAATTGCGAAAGAAGGAAGACCAGGTCCGGTATTAGTAGACGTTACAAAAGATGTAACAGCTGCTAAAGGGGAATATAAAAAAGAAGAACCTGAAGTAATTGCACCAAGAAAATATATGTACTCATCAAAAGATTTAAAAGACGCTATTAAGATGATAGAAAAAAGTAAAAAACCTTTTATCTTTATTGGTGGTGGTGCCATCATTAGTGATGCCAGTGCAGAAATAAAAGAATTTGCAGAGAAAATCGATGCACCAGTAGCAGACTCGTTAATGGGTAAAGGGGCATTTGATAATAGCCGTCCGCGTTATACAGGGATGTTAGGAATGCATGGAACTAAAGCATCGAATTTTGGTGTTAGTAATAGTGATTTATTAATCGTTATCGGAGCAAGATTCTCAGACCGTGTAACAGGAGATACTAAGAAATTTGCGAGAAAAGCAAAGATTATTCACATTGATATTGATGCTGCAGAAATTGATAAAAATGTAGTAGTAGATTTAGGTATCGTTGGTGATGCTAAAAAAATACTACAAGAATTAAATGAACTATTAACTAGACAAAATCATTTTGAGTGGTTAAAAGAAATTCGTGATTTAAAAGATCGATATCCATTACATTATGATGAATCAACATTAACTGGTCCTTATGTAATCGAACAAATCGATTACATTACAAATAGTGAAGCTATTATTGTTACAGATGTAGGGCAACATCAAATGTGGACATCACAATTTTATAAATTTAAATTTCCACGTCAATTTGTAACATCTGGTGGATTAGGTACTATGGGATATGGTTTAGGAGCTAGCTTAGGAGCTAAGATGGGTAAACCGGACATGCCAGTATTTAATATTGCAGGTGATGGGTGTTTTAGAATGAATCTTAATGAATTAGCAACAGCTAGTCGATACAACATTCCAATTATACAAGTTGTTTTAAACAATCAAGTATTAGGAATGGTTAGACAGTGGCAAACCTTATTTTATGGGAAACGTTATTCAGCAACCGTGTTAGATGATGGTGTAGACTTCTGTAAAGTTGCAGAAGGGTTAGGATGCATGGCAATTCGTGTAACAACAAAAGAAGAGGTAATACCAGCATTACAAAAAGCAATGGACGCTAAAGGTCCAGTTGTTATTGAATGTATGATAGGAGCCGATGATAAAGTATTCCCTATGGTTGCTCCAGGAGCACCAATATCAGAATGCTTTGCACAAGAAGATATTGATGAATAAAATAGAAACCTATATTCATAAAGTACAATATTATGAAACAGATCAAATGAAGATAGTTCATCATTCTAATTATATTCGTTGGTTTGAAGAAGCCAGAGTAGATTTTTTAGACCAAATAGGGTTAAGTTATTTTTCATTAGAAGAAATGGGAATTGCTTCTCCTGTATTAGGGATTGAATGTAATTATCAATCCATGGTTCGTTTTGGTGACGCTGTAAAAATTTATTGTACTATTGATACATTTACAGGAGTTAAGTTTTCTGTGAAATATAAAATTGTGGATGCTAAAGACGAAACTCTTCGTGCTACAGGAAGTAGTAAACATTGTTTTATTAACAGTGAAGGTAAACCAATTCATTTAAAAAGAGAAAATGATGAAGCATATTCTATATTTAAAAATTTAGTGGATAACAAAAAGCAAGACTAGTAATATAGTTTTGTTTTTTATTTTTTACTAAAAAAGGGCGATTTTCTATTTGTTAGGATTGTGTTAAGAATATATTATTTAATTGTTAAAAAGATACATTTGATTAGACAATTAAATAACTGGGAGTATAATGGTGGTGAAATTAGGGAGATGTTGATTTCACACCAGTTTAATTTAGTATTATAGGGATAATAAAACTATTAAATTAAGGAGAAATAATTGAGTACTAATTGAAAAGTATGGTTTAAAAGAAATCTTTCAAATTCATCTAATTATCATGATATTCGCACATGATTATTAGAATATTGGGCATACTGTTGTATTGAATGAAAGATATTCTTTTAAAAGAAGAGAGGCAATTATGGACACTGAAAAAACAAATATTCAAAAATTAAAAGTAGATGAAGTTTATGCAAGGATGCAAACGAGTGAAATGGGCTTATCTGCTTTAGAAATAGCGGATAGGCAAAAAAAGTATGGTAAAAATATTATTAGTGAAACAAAACAAAAATCTGTTCTCTTAGTATTTTTAGGTAACTTTATAAGTATGATGGCAATATTATTATGGTTTGGTGGGCTAATCGCAATATTTGCAGATATGGCGGAACTTGGTATTGCTATATGGTTAGTCAATATTATTAATGGTGTCTTCAGTTTCTGGCAAGAATTTCGTGCTGGTAAAGCAACAGACGCCTTAAAGAAAATGTTGCCATCTTATGCGAGAGTTATTAGAGATGGCCAAGAACAACAAATACTAGCTGAAGATTTAATTATTGGGGATATAGTTCTAGTAGAAGAAGGAGATAAGATATCTGCAGATGCTAGATTAATTGAAAGTACTGACCTACAAGTAAATCAATCAGCATTAACTGGAGAATCTAATCCAGTTCGTCGTAATCATGAAGCAGTATTAGAAGAGAACTTAACAAGATTTGAAGTTCCAAATCTTATATTTGCAGGTACTTCTGTTTCTAGTGGTAGTGCAAAAGCAGTTATTACTGCTATTGGAATGGAAACTGAGTTTGGTAAGATAGCGAACTTAACACAAAATATGAAAGAAGAAAAAAGTCCATTACAAAAAGAATTAGATAATTTAACTAAACAAATATCAATAATAGCTTTAAGTATTGGAATATTCTTCTTTGTAGCAGCGGTATTCTTTGTTCAAGATCCAATCGCTAAATCTTTTATCTTTGCATTAGGAATGGTAGTCGCTTTTATTCCAGAAGGATTATTACCAACAGTTACATTATCATTAGCGATAGCTGTTCAAAGAATGGCTAAAGAACATGCATTGGTAAAAAAATTATCAGCTGTGGAAACATTAGGAGCTACTTCTGTTATATGTAGTGATAAAACAGGAACACTAACACAAAACGAAATGACAGTAAGTCATGTTTGGTTACCTACAAAGGAATTTGAAGTTACTGGATTAGGATATAGTAATGAAGGAAAGATCTTATCTAATAATCAAGAAACAACAGTTCAACAAAATAAAGATTTAGAATTATTATTAACAGGTGCAAGTCTTTGTATTAATGCAAGA
>JBKEBJ010000136.1:0-8639 GCA_047973105.1 Coprobacillaceae bacterium
ATCTCTTTTTATTTTTGCCATATGTTGTTCCTCTGTTTCTTTCATTTTACCATAGCTATTATAAAAACCGCATAAGTTGAGCCGTACGCTTTCAACTTACACGGTTAATTTTACACTCCCATCGAATCAAACCCATGTTATTTAAAACATAGGTTTGTCGACAGTCTGAAGAAGCTATATACTAGCTTCTTTTAGTATATTAGTAACATCGTAATGCATTGTATTCTATTACTTTTATTTTTGCCAGAATACGTGCATTATATACTTCTACTAATTCTATTATGTAATTGTTTTATGTTTGATATATCTTTTTTAAACTATTTACTTTATCAATAACTGCCTCACGAAGTTCTAATGGAAGAATTATTTCTATTTGATCTTGTAACATCATAATCCAACCAAGCAATCCTTCTGACATCGTTATATCTTTTACTGTCGCATTATTCCATTGATTTGGTTCTTTATGAACATCCATATCTATACCAAATTGATTTACTACTTCTCTAAGAATAGAGTCTTTAAATTTAAATGTAACATCTATTTTTTTATCTGAAATAAACATGTTTACATTTTTCTCTAGATCTCTTTCAACATCAAATTGATCCCTAATATCTACAAATTGACTTTTATGGTTACGAATAAAACGCATACGATCTACACGATACATACTAAGTTGTTCTTTTCTTTTATCAAAGTATCCTAATAAATAATAGTTTCCACCTCGTAATACTACTTTATAAGGACTTACACGATAATAACTTTGATCATCCACTATTAAATTACCATTCCTACTATATATTTCTTCTAATTTATGATTTTCAATTTTATAACTAACATATCTAAAATAAATTGGTTGTTGTTGACGAATTGCTTTTAAGAGAGTTGATAGATTTAATAATAAAGAGAATTGTTGATCTTTTTGTTTTCCTTCATTAATAGTAATATGTTCCTTTTGAGAAGCACTACTCATAGTTAATAAACGTTCTTGTAATTTCTCAATTTCTTTATTACTAAGATTTGGATTGAATCCAATATTATCTAATAGAAACTGTAGTTCTCCATCCTCAAAATAGTGGTTTTTTATACAATATCCTTTACGATGAATAGCTTGAATATATTTTTGATTTGTTAATAATTCATAGAAATCATTAATTTTATCAATTGTTGCATACACTGTTTTGATATCTACTTGGATACCATAATCAAATAACTTACTTTGAATGTTTTTTGCACTAATTGGCTCTATTTCTTCTTTAATAATTTTAAGAATATAGTATAATCGTTCTCCCATTTTGTTCTCCTATCTATTAAAAATAACTTGTAGTAATCCTCTTTTATTTGGTTCTATGATTCTTTTAAACTTATATGGACTATATTGATATAATGGAAATTTATATTTTTGTAAATGTTCATCAAAACTAACATATGGTAAGTGTTGATAGGCATCCCCATATAAATGTTCAACACAAAATATTTCACTAGCTAAGTAATGATATTCTTCATTTGTTAGTTGTTTTTTATTACACATGTATTGAATAAAGTCATTTATTGTATTTTCATTAAACTTCAATAGATGGCGTAGTATACAATAACTTTGAACTGTAAAATCTTCACTATCTAAAATATAGTTAAACAAGTTGTATTTATATTTTATTACTGGTGGAAAAAGTGGATCTAATAAAAGATTCAAATATACTAGATGATCTTCTAATATAGAAAATGTATCTGCCTCATCTAAGGCTTTTTTTATACTTGTAAATATTACTAAACTAATATCTGTTCTTTTACGTAGTTGTTTTTGTAGTTGTTTTATATCTATACTATTATTTACTATATCATGTACTTCTTGTTGATATGTTCCTCCCACTAATAACAATAAATACATTTTCACTTCCATAATAGATTTATTTATACATGTTTCATAGCTTTTATATTTCATAATTACCATCTCCTTTACTCACTTATAGTATAAAGAAAGATAGATTATTAAGTATTTTTCTATTCCATTTTAACACCTTTATTTTGGTTTTAAAATAAAAAAAGAAAATTATTAATTTATTACGTATATAAAGTAGAGGTATATAATAAGTCAAACTCCAATTCTCCTTTATACACATTTTCTATATATACCTCTTTTCATATAAAAAGTACTAAGTATTTGCATCCTTAGTACTTATTTTATATTAATTTATTTTTCTTTTTTTAATAACCACAAATAAACCAATAGAAACTAATAATAATGATACATATGGTAGGATATTTACTATATCTGATGTATGAACAGAATTATTTACATTGTTTGAAGCATTTGTTGGTACTTCAGTTGGCGTTATTAAAGTGTTCTTTTGATTTAGTTGTTTTTGTGCTTCATCAATCATTGCTTGTAATTCATCTTTTAATGAACCATTTGGTAGTTTATTAACTAAGTCTTGAGCATTATTGATATCTTCTTGTGTCACTGTATCTTTGATAGTATTTCCATCAAATAAATCCTCTACAGCTTCTTTTGCATTCAACATGTCTTGAGCTTTATCTATTTCTTTTTGTAAATCTTCTTTAACTTGTCCCTCTGGTAATTTATTTACTGCATTTTGAGCATCATTGATAGTTTCTTGTGTAGTTGTATCTTTGATGTTTGTATGTGTATCATCTGTAAATAAATTATTTACTTTTTCTCTAGCAAGATTTTCATCCAAATATGTCTGTACTGCATCTATCTTATCTTGTAGTTGATCTTTTAATTCACCATCTGGTAGTTTACTTACTGAATCATTTGCATTATTAATATCTTCTTCTGTGACATTAGAATTAATTGTACTATCTGGATTGTATAAATTATTCACTGCATCTTTTGCATCTAACATATCATTCGCTATAACAATTTCATCTTTTAAAGAATTGATACCTGTTAGCCAACTACCACCACTTGTTCCGTATCTTTCTTCAAACTTATTGAATGATTCCTCTAACTCGGCTAAAACATCATTTGTTAAGCCGTTAGTAATATTATCCTTTCCACTATTAAGTGGCGAGAATGTAAACTTATCTAATGTATTGGCATTTGGTTTATTTGAGGATACTAAAGTATTATGGGCGAATATTTCTTTTATAGCTAGATGATTGTTAAATATTTCAGCCATATTACCAGTTAGATTAGAATTAAGAGCGACATTAAGGTTTTCTAATGTAGTAATATTCCCAATTTCGATAGGAATTTCTCCAGATAACTGATTATTCATCAAGATAAGATTTTTTAGCTTTGATAGGGTTCCTAATGAACTTGGAATACTTCCTGATACCTGATTATCACGAAGATTTAATATTAATAAGTTGGTTAGATTTCCTAATTCTGTTGGAATAGTTCCAGTTAAATTATTATTAAACAAATACAAATAACTAGTACCATTCAGATTTCCTAGACTTGTTGGAATTTGTCCTGATAATTGATTGTTTGATAAGTCAAAATAAATAGAATTGACAAGATTTCCTAAACTCTCTGGTATACTACCTTCTAATTTGTTACTACTTAAAAGTAGAAATCTTAAGTTCACTAATTGACCTAGTTCTGTTGGAATGTTACCAGATAAATTATTACTCTGTAATCTTAAATCTGTTAAACCGATATTATTACCTAATTCTGCAGGAATGCTACCAGATAGTTGATTATTTTGTAAATGTAATTTTGTAATATTGCTGAAGTATTCAATCCCAGTTATAGTTCCAGTTAGAGAAGCATTTGTTATTTCAATGCCTCCTGTGTAAGTTGAAGCCTCTCCTTGTGACAATATTCCATCTCCATTAGTATCAATAGCTGGATATTTTGTCATTATAGCATCATGTAACCCTTGCGATGATGCTGGAAATGCAGCATCTGTAATAGCTAATGGTGCAACTTCATCCGCTTTTGCACTATTTGTCATTATTGTGAACATACTAATAATCATTGTTATAATAATCATCAGTTTACTCATTATTTTTTTTGTTTTCATTTTCGTCTCCTCATTTTATTATTAAAAATCTAAATTATATCTTATAAATCTACCTTGGTTATCAAATAGGACTATCTCTACTTTTCCACTAAATATCCCATTGATAGTTAGGTCCGATGTTATATTGTATTTCTTTTTGTTATATGTAATATAAGAGTTTAGATAATCCATTGTATTATTTTCATCATTAACAATTAATTGTAAATGATTTTTGTTATTATACACTCCTATAAGTTCTAATGCATATGTATCAATATTATTGATTTCAAAATTAAATTCTTCATTTTTTACTCTTATTTCATATTGTCCATTTTGATATGCATAGAAAACTATTTTATGTTCTGATTTTATAAATTGAAGTTGCTTGTTATTATATAAACATTGTATTTCATTATCTTCTATATCATGTTTTAGTGTAATAGTGATTTCTATCTTTTCTCTAGTTAGATTCTGATTATAATCTATACTTTCAATATATTGATACCCTTTAACATCTAGATAACTTAATTTATCAGTTATTAGATTATTGAAATTCGAATCATTACTATCATTACTATCAATTGAGAAGATAATAATGGAGGCTAGCCCAATACAGATGACACTCATAATGATTGTCATAGGATTGGATAAAAGGAAGTTTTTAAACGTATTCCATCTATAAATCTTATGAAAATTATTATTAAACTTAAAGTTCTGTTTGGAACACAATTGTTCTTTTTGATTCTTTAAAATGAATCCCAGTATTGGGAGAATTGAAGCATTATATAGTTTTGTATCATGTTTTTCTTCATACTCGAAAATTTGTTTTTCTAAGTTTTTTCTTCCTGCATATAAGCGCGAGGTTACAGAACTTGGGCTACATTCTAAAACATTTGCGACTTCATTTATTTTTAGTTCTTCAAAATAGTATAAAATTATAATTTCTCTTTGTCTTCTTGGTAAGTTATCAACAAATCCTGCAACTATTTCTTTTACTGCATTTAATTCATAAGCTTCCTTCGGTAATGCATTTCTTCTCTCTTCTATAACCTTACTTTCAAATCCTTCATTAAAATCATCACTATCAATAAATTCCTCTTCATGTCTTCTTCTTTTCCGTAAAAAAGTATAACAGGAATTCTTTACTACTCGATACATCCAGGAATTAAAATATTGTGGTTCTTTTAAAGTATGAATTTTATTATATATTCTTATAATTGCCTCTTGAGATGCATCTACTGCATCCGCTTCATTACCAACAATTGTATAACTCCAATAGTACACCTTATCTATTATTAATGGATGTAATATATCAAATTTACTGATATCCCCTTGAACTTCTTCAACCACTTGGGTAAGTTCAAAACTATCCATTTTCTTTCCCTCCTTAAACAAAAATACACTTACCCTAATAATGAAACGCTTATAGTTTCATAAATGTCACGGGTAAATGTAATTTTTTAAATTTAATTAAAACTATTCTATATAAGAATATATATTTTTATATACATTGTAAATACAGGATAGGAATTTTCCAAATCATTGTTGTATTTTACATATTCTATGTAAAAAAAGAAAAAAACGACACTTATGTATCGTTTATATACTATTTGAATTTCTCTAAAAATATTTTTATTCTTGATGTTGCTTCTTTTATTTGTTCTAAACTATATGCATATGAAACACGAATGTATCCTTCTCCAGCTTCACCAAAAGCAGTTCCTGGAACACAAGCAACTAATTGGTCCTTTAATAATTCTTCACAGAATTGTTCAGATGTTAATCCAGTGGATTTGATGCTCGGGAAAACATAGAATGCCCCTTGTGGTAAAAAGGTCGTTAATCCCATATCATTGAATGCTTGGACAATATAATTACGACGTAACATATAGGATTGCCTCATTGCTTCTACTTCATCATCACAATTGCGCATTGCTTCAATAGCTCCATACTGTGCTCCTGTTGGAGCTGACATGATAACATATTGATGAATTCGATTCATTGCTTGTGTAATAACTTCATTAGCACAAACATATCCTAATCGCCACCCTGTCATAGCATATGCTTTGGAGAATCCACTAATTAAGATGACTTGTTCTTTAATTTCTGGAAAAGAAGCAACTGAACAAAATGGTTTATCATATGATAATTCAGCATAAATTTCATCTGTCATAATCATAATTCCAGATTCTTTAAATATAGGAATTAGCTTTTCATAATCTTCCTTTGTCATACATCCACCAGTAGGATTACTAGGAAAGTTTAATAAGATTGCTTTCGTTTTATCCGAGATTGCATCTTTCAATGCTTCTGGCGTTAATTTAAATTCATTTTCTGCTTTCAATTAAATATTGACTACTTTTCCTCAAGCGTGAGCTACACCAGGAGACTAGGCTACATAACTTGGTTGTAATAAAATCACTTCGTCTCCAGGATTTATTAAGGCTCTAAAAGCAATATCAATGGCTTCAGAACCACCCACAGTAACAATAACATTCTTATTCGCATTATAATCTAAGTTAAATCGACGTTTTTGATATTTACAGATTTCTTCACGTAATACAGATAACCCTTGATTAGCGGTATAAAATGTTTTACCTTTTTCAATAGAATAAATAGCAGCTTCACGTATTTTCCAAGGAGTATCAAAATCAGGTTCACCAACCCCTAATGATATTACTCCTTCCATTTGATTCGCTAAATCAAAAAACTTTCTAATTCCACTTGGTGGAATTGTTTTTACTTTATCACTTAGTTTATCTTCCATGTTCATTATGGAGTCACCACCAATCGTTCATCGTCTTTGTCTTGTTCTTCATCAAAACAAACGCCATTTTTCTTATATTGTTTTAATACAAATAGTGTTGATGTTCCTGTTACTGCATCTATTGGAGCAAGTTTACTACCAACAAACTTAGCAATTTCTTGCATTGTTTTTCCATTAATAATAACTAAAAACTCTGTTTCTCCACTCAATAAATACATCGTATCTACTTCTGGAAAACGATATATCTTTTCAGCAATACGATCATACCCATAATCACGTTCTGGGTTTGTACGAATTTGGATTAATGCTTTAACGGCTTCTTGATTAGTACGATCCCAGTTTATTAAAGTATGATAACCACAAATCACTTTTCTATTTTCAAGTTCTTTGATTGTACTGGCGACCGCTTCCTCACTCTCATTTAACGCCATAGATAAATCAGTAACTGTTAATATAGCGTTATTCTCTAATAATGATAATAATAATTTTTCTTCCATTTTAGCACCTCCATTTGTTTTTCTAATTATATAATATTTTTTTATCACGGTAAAGATAAATTAATAAGCTGATATAAAAATATGAATACTTATTAATTCATATGTATATAACTTTATATTTTATTACATTTGACAGTCTGTAAATTGATTGTTATACTATTTGTATATCGAACGTTATATATAGAGGTGATTATATGAATGATAATATGAAAGATACAATTGCTTTACATGCCCGTAAATTATTTGATAAACATGGTTTTCATGGCGCATCATTACGAGATATTTGTGAGTTATCTGGCTGTAAAATGCCAACTCTTTATTACTACTATAAAAATAAAGAGACGCTATATGATTTTGTTGTTGGTGATGCTTTTGAAAGGTTAGTCGAACAATTATGGTTAAAATTGCCTGAAAATTCTAATCCAAAAGAATATGCATCTTTAATGATTATACAGAAAAAACAGTTATCTGATGATGAAAAACTCATTTATCGATTAGCCATGAAAACATGGCTTGGATTTGAAGATTGTGGGCAATGTAAAGAAAGATTAATGAAATGGGAACAAGATGCTTATGAAGATAGTTGGCAAAGATATCAACAAATAGTTAGTTCAAAGCAGTGGGCAAAATATATTAGCCGTAGTATTACCTCTATCATTCAACGTATTATTTTATTAAATGAGAATATTTCTGACACTGAAATACGAGAGGAAATAAATATGATATTTGATGTAGCTATGCAATCAAATACATAATTATGAAAGGGAAAAATATGGAAACCTTAAATGTGAAATTACAATCTTTAGATGATAAAGCAATGTTTAGTGTAAATGCTCGAAATAACCCACCAATCATTGTTGATTATTTTCCACCAGTAGGAACAGAAAAAGGATATACATCCTTAGAATTATTAATGGCGAGCTTTGGCTCTTGTATTAGTACTACTCTAGTAACTATACTACGTTATAAAATGCAAAAGACTGTTACAGGTATAAATACTGATGTAGAAGGTTTAGTACGTGACACACATCCAAAATGTCTAAATCAAATAAATGTTAACTTAGATATTAATTCTGTTGATACCACTAAAGAAGAGGTTCAACATGCATTAAAACTTGCTGAAAAAGATATATGTCCTGTATGGGCAATGATTAAAGGTAATGTAAATATTGAAATCACATTCACAATTCAATAAACGAGTAGGAGTAAAAAACTAGCTTAGTTATCTCCGACCTCTCACACCACCGGGCAAGCCGTTCGGCACACAGCGGTTTAAATCTATACTACATATGGACTTTCTCAAATTGGACTACCATTGACGGCAGTCCTTTTCTTTTTAATAAATCATTAGTAATCATTGTAAGTAGAAATGTACTTGCACATCTCGCATATGACTTTCTTGTATTT
>JBKEBJ010000078.1:0-4293 GCA_047973105.1 Coprobacillaceae bacterium
AGGGGCTAGTAATTAGTAGTACTGGTAGTGGAAAAACAATCTTAGCTGGTTTAGATGTTAAACAAGTTAACCCAAGTCGTATGTTATTTATTGTTCACCGAGAAAACATTGCAAGAAAAGCTATGGATACTTTCAAACAAATTATTCCTAATAAGTCATATGGACTATATACAGGGACTACAAAAGATAAAGATAGTGATTATCTATTTGCAACTATTCAAACCTTAGTTAATAACTTAGATAGCTTCAATAAAAATGATTTTGATTACATTATAATTGATGAAGTTCACCATGGTGGAGCTAAATCGTATCAACAAGTCTTTAACTACTTTAAACCAAGCTTCTATTTAGGACTAACAGCAACTCCTGAGCGTACAGATGGTTTTGATATCTTTAAGATGTTTGATTACAATATTGCTTATGAGTATAGATTAGATAGAGCAATGAAAGATGACTTGCTTGCTCCTTTCCATTACTTTGGGGTGTCTGATATTACAGTCGATAATGAACTAGTTGAGGAGAATACTTCAATTAATAATTTAACTACTGAAGAACGTATTAAAAATATTTCAAATAAGTTAAGAGAATACACAGTAACAAGCCAAGTCAATGGACTAATGTTTGTAAGTAATGTAACTGAAGCAAAACAGTTATCATCTAAGCTTAATGAAGAAGGATTCAAAACAATAACTCTTGATGCAACTAATAATGAAGATGAAAGACAACAAGCAATTGATAAGTTAGAAACAACAGAGCTAGACTATATAATAACAGTTGATATTTTCAATGAAGGAATTGATATCCCGTGTGTAAACCAAGTAGTGTTATTAAGACCAACGAAGTCAGCAATTGTCTATGTTCAACAAATAGGTCGTGGACTAAGAAAACATAGTAGCAAAGAGTTTGTGACAATTATTGACTTTATTGGTAACTATAAGAATAACTATCTAGTACCAGTAGCAATATCTAATGATCATACGTATAACAAAGATAAGCTAAAGAAAGATGTAATCATTAATGGTATTAACATCTTACATGGTGAGTCAGTTATTCAGTTCGAGCAAATAGTTCAAGAACAATTAATAAAGCAAATTACTAATACTAAGATAAACACCATAGCAAACATCAAGCATGATTATAATTACTTAAAGGCTAAACTAAATAGAATACCAACATTATTAGATTTTGCTAATAACAATCTGATGTCGCCATTAGAAATAACTAAAGTCGATATCTATCCAAAAGTCGTTAGTAAGATGGAAAAGGAAAAGTGTGCGCTTGCTCAAAATGAAGAGGTATTTTTAGAGTACATTACCAAATTTGTGCTAACAAGTAAAAGGAAAGCAGAGCATAGTGTACTATCACAAGCAATTGAACAACAGCAAATAACTCTAACAAAAGATGAAGAAATAAATGCTGCTGATCACTTTGCAAAAGAAATCTTTACTAAGATATCAGACGAGTATAAGTACAAACCAATACTTGAGAAAGCAAGTGAAAGTAAATATAGACTAACTAAAGACTTTAAGACTAGTCTTGATAATAAACTATTCAAAGATAGTATTTTAGATATATTAGCAGTGAATGAACAATTAGTATCAACAAATGACTTACAGCTAAATACCACATATACAAGAAAAGAAGCCTATAAGTATTTACTTAAAGACTTCAATAATGGATATCAAGTTGGGGGTTATACAGTCTTTGATGACTTAGCGCTTATCTTCATCACATTAGATGATAGTAATAGCTTTACAAACTATGATAATGAACTATTAAGCAATAATCAAATAACGTGGTTTAGTAAAGCTAATAGAAAACTTAGAGATAAGAATAATAACTATACTGCAGAAGGGAAACTAGCAGGTAATAAAGTTGATATTCATATCTTTACGAAAAGAAACAGTAGTGAGGAGTTCTATTATTTAGGAACTGCATATACTAAGTATATAGAAGAACAAACAAAAGAAGAGAAACAAAGATACAAGTATACGTTTAATCTATTCAACACAATATCAGATGAACTATATAAGTATCTAACAGTTAAAGGGGATTAATAAATGAATAGGTGTTTAAAATGTAAAGATACTTGTCCAAAGGAAGATTGTCAATTGGAGGTAAATACTAGAATCAAAGCTAATAAGATTTATATGAAGTTTAATAAATTGTTTGCAGAAAATATTGAATGGAATTTATTTGAGGGTAAATTAAAAAAAGAAAAAAAATGCGTATTCAGTGGCGAATCACATTATGATGTTAGTGAAATGCAAAGAATGTATAATGAGGTTTTTGATGAATTAGATAAGTTTAAAGTAATTTTTATTGACGGAAAATTGGGTACTGGAAAATCATACAAAACGGATAAAATTATCAAACTACATCAAATGGTAGACTCTAAAATAGAAGTTCAAAAATTTGACTCATTCCAAACAGGTTTTAGTGATAATTTCTTATACATTTTATTCCTTGAATTACAGTCCGAGAAAAATGTTAGAAAACATTTTACGGTATTTAAATATAATATCACGAGCATAAGAAGATTTATGTTAACTATTCCTTTTGCATTAATACTTACTGTTTTTTTATATAATTTATTAGCTGTTTTTAATTATGACGATTTAATCAATAATGGGCTGTTGATAAAAACAACATTTACACGAAATGAACTATATAGTTTACTAATATTATTTTCAGTTTTTGTTATAAGTATAAGTTTACCCTATGTTCTTACATTTAAGAAAGAATATGCAATTAACAATAGGGCATATTATAATGGCATAGTCCTAGAACTGCTTGGTGATGTATTAATTATAGATGACTTTGAGAGATTGAATGAGCAACAAAGGCGCCAAATTTATGAGTTTATTGATTATTTACGTCTAAATACCAAAACTATAAAAAGATTGATTATTTTAGGAGATTTAACAAAGGTTGAAGCCACAGAAAAAGTGGAAGTTAGTAATGATGTTGAAGTAACAGAAACATTTATATCAAAGTATTATGATAAGCGTATTATTTTAGAAAATTGGATAGATACTTTTGAAGATATGTACAATAGTGATTCGGAACGCCCCCCTATAAACCAAGTAGAGTTTGAGGAAATAAAAAACTTACTTAATCATTACAAGTCACTTTTTTCTCGGAGAAGTTTAGAGAAATTTCTTAAAAATACAAACTTTGAATACTCAAAACGGTCGTTTGAGGATTACTTAATAGGAGAATTCATTGCAACACGAAGGGAAGAACACAGGAAAAAAATGAAAGTTGGTTTCAATTCTTATATTGAAGAACGCAAGGAACCATACGAAAAACTACTCTCACTAATATTAAACGAAATTCCAAACTACCAAACATACCACTATGTAAACGGTAGAAAATTTCGAATCCGACTATTGAAAGTTGGTGTAAGAAATTAGATTCGAAAAAAATTAGATATATAGATTTATTGCTTGAAAAAATCAAAGAGCGAGGAAGGTCAGCAACTGATTTAATAGATATATTCACATCTACGGAGGAACTTTCTAATTATAGAAATGCTGAAATCTATATGTTTGAAGGGGATGACTTTAAATATAAGTTTGACTTAAATTATTCCTTATATGATTTTTTTATGGATAATAAAAAAGTAATAAATATAGAAGATAGTAGTATTAAAACACTAGAGGCATTAGATCGAGTGATGGCAGAAGGTGTAGCTAGTTTGTTATATGTTGTATTAAATGATTGCGAAAAAGAGAATTATATATTTTTAAAGGAAAACTATCAACTCACTAATCAATTTGGGCAACTAGTAAAAAATAACATTTTCTATAACCAATTAACTAATGAGCAAATAAATAATGCTCTTGATGGCCTTAAAAAATCTCTTGATAAATATAATGATAATTTTGTATTTAATATGATAAATCAATATGACGATCAATTTAATCTTGTGGTTGACGATGATGAATAATGTAAACAAATTATGTAAATACGCAGGTTTGTTATAAAATGTACAAAAAGGAATATATTATGATGTAATTTGGAAAGATAGTAAATATCAAGTTATTACGAAAATTAGAGAATATAAAATAAGAATTAAGGAAGTGATGTAAATTGTTTAAAATTTTGAAACAAAAACTATTTGGAAAAGAAGAAGAGATTCAAGTAGTGCAGGAAGAAATTGTTGAGGAAAAAATTATTGAAGAAGAAACAGTTGAAGAGTCAACAGAAAAGACTTCTCAAGACTTACAACAAGAAAGTGTAAATCTTGAAAGTGTAAAAGAGGAAGACTTTTTAGATTTAAGATCAACA
>JBKEBJ010000188.1:0-3091 GCA_047973105.1 Coprobacillaceae bacterium
AAACTTGAGATCGTTGGTGCAATGGCACAGCGTATGGTTAAAGCTGCTGGGCTTGATTGGGAAGTTCATTTAACACTTGATCGCAGAGAAGCTTTAAAAGATGCGGACTTTGTTTCTACACAATTTAGAGTTGGTTTATTAAATGCGCGTATTAAAGATGAAAGAATCCCATTAAGCCATGGTATTTTAGGTCAAGAGACAAATGGTGCTGGAGGAATGTTTAAAGCTTTCCGTACAATTCCTGTTATCTTAGGCATTGTTGAAGATATGAAAGAACTATGTCCTGATGCATGGTTAGTTAACTTTACTAATCCATCTGGAATGGTTACAGAAGCTGTTATGCGTTATGGAAATTGGGATAAAGTAGTAGGTTTATGTAATGTTCCTATTCTTTGTCGTAAGATTGCTGCAGGTGGATTAGAAACTTCTGAGGAAGATTTAACATTTAAATTCGCTGGTTTAAATCACTTCCATTGGCATCGTGTTTGGGACCGTGATGGGAATGAAAAAACACAATACATTTTAGATAATGTATATACTTCTCAAGCTGGAATGGAAAAAGCAATGACTGCAGTTTCAGAAAACAAAGCAGCTACTGGTGAAAACAATGAAGCTATGAAAGATTCAGGAGTTAAAAATATTCCTTTAATTTCTTTCTTAAGAGAACAAGTAAAAGATTTACACATCATTCCATGTATGTATCATAGATATTACTATATTACAGATGATATGTTACAAGAAGAATTAGAATCATTTAAAGAAGGAAAAACAAGAGCAGAACAAGTAAAACGTACAGAAGCTCGTTTATTTGAATTATATAAAGATCCTAACTTAGATTATAAACCTGAAGAATTAGGACAACGTGGTGGTACTTACTATTCAGATGCAGCATGTGAACTTATTTCAGCAATCTATAACGATTCAAGAGTAGAAATGGTTGTATCAACAAAAAATAATGGTGCTATCCCTGATTTACCAAGTGATTGTGTAGTAGAAGTAAATGCTGTTATTCGTTCAAGTGGTCCACAACCAATATCTTGGGGAAGATTTGAACCATCAAGTCGTGGATTATTAGAATTAATGAAGGATATGGAGCTTACTACAATTGAAGCTGCATATACTGGTGATTATGGAAAAGCATTACAAGCCTTCACAATTAATCCATTAGTACCAAGTGGACAAATCGCTAAAACATTATTAAATGAAATGTTAGTAGCACATAAAAAACACTTACCCCAATTTAAAGATAAAATCGCTGAATTAGAAGCAGAAGGTACTACAGTAAAAGATGAACTTGCTGGAAGTATAGATTAAATATAATATGATAAAAGTGATACCTCTAGATAAGAAGTATCACTTTTTTAATGTGTTCATGTAAATATTTTAATTAGTTTGTCTATCCATTTTTAAGTTAATAAACATTAGCAATGTTCCACATATAGAAATAATAAGCCCGACTAATAAGGTATTAGAAACTCCTAACATATCTAATAATATTCCACCTGTAAAACTAGCTAGCACGCCACTTATTGTAATAGCCCCAGTAAATAGTGCTTGCCCTCTAATTAAGTCCTTACTAGCAACTAATTCTTTTACTATATATACAGATGTAGGTAGGAATAAGGCAAACGCTAAAGACTGTAATAATTGTGCCATATATAGCATTTCAATATTGGGTGCTAAATAGGTAATTGCATGTTTAATAGAAAAGAATAGTGAAGCTACTAATATTAGCGTCTTACAACTAACTCTTCTATTTATTTTTTGATATAACATCATGATTGGTAATTCAACTGCTGCTGCAAGAAACATAGCTACTCCAAGATGAGAACTATCACCTCCAACATTATTTATGATTTGAATAAAAAAGCTATTAATTATATTTTGATCATAAAACAATAGAATGGTAGCAAGTAACATTACCAGAAACATTTTGTTTTCTTTAAAAAATTCAAGTAGTTTTGTTTTTGTAACTTCTTCTTTAAGATTATCACTGTTTTTTTCTATAGGTGGTGATTTAAAAAAGTAAGATACAATAAATAATAATATTGATAATCCAACATATAATACTGGCACTACACTCATCCCTATTTGAGATAGTATATTACCTAATAGTAATGAAGTAATTGCATATGATAAAGAACCCAATCCTCTAGCTAAACCAAAATTAATAGTTATATTAACTGCCTCATATTCAAATGCTAGACTATTAAAAAATGGTTGTAAAGTATTTAATAGTGTTATCACAATAACAACAAATAATAATAACAAAAATGTTATACTATTAAGAAATAGAACTCCACTAGAAAATAGGATTAAGCTACTGGTTAATATAATAACTATTTTCTTTAGCGTTATACTTTCATAAGTATCAATAAGCGTTGCCAGATATTGTTGTAGTATTACTGCAAAAATATTTCCTAGTGAAAGCACCAATCCAATTATTGCATTATTGACTTCCCTATCTAATAAATAAACAGAAGCATATCCTACGACAACACAAATTAGTACGCAATATATACTTTGAACAATTGTATATTTTATATTTAATAATTTTATGTTCATTTTTCCTTCTTTTAAGAAACGTTATGTTACTTAAATATATTATAATTGACGTTTTGTATATTGTCAATTTGTTTTTTTTATGATATATTGTTTTAATAAGAGAAGGTAATTGTATGGCAGAATTTGTTAGATCAAGAAGTGTTGAACACAAAGAAGAAAGAATGGCTGAAATAAAAAAGGCAACCAATGATTTATTCATTACTGACTCATATCATGACATCACCTTGACTACAATTGCCCAAAAACTTGATTGGTCAAGAGCCAATCTTTATAAGTATGTGGGATCAAAAGAAGATATCTTCTTAGAGATTTTCTTAGATAAACAAGAAGTATACTTTGAGAAAATTCATTCCATCTTTACCAAAGAAGCAAATTATTCAAATATAGTAATGGCGGAAATATGGTCAAATATTATTAATGAAAATCAAGATTACTTTAGATGTTGTCATATTCTTTCATATATTATTGTAACACATGCCGCGATGGAGAAACTAGTTACTTTTAAACAAAAGTACTATGTACAAGT
>JBKEBJ010000216.1:0-5919 GCA_047973105.1 Coprobacillaceae bacterium
AAATGCAGATTGAGAAATTGTTTTTTTATATTGTTCCAGAATATGAAAGTGATCAATATATAAAACTAAATGGTAAAAAATACTTTTTACAACAAATACATGCTCATATTCCTTCAGAACACACGTTAAATACTAAACGATATGCAATAGAATGGCATTTTGTTCATAAAAATATAAATAATGAAATAGTTGTAATTGCTTCATGGGGAGAGATAGGAAAAATGACAAATTCACAATACCAAATAGTTAAAGAAGAAATACATAATAATAAAGAAAGTTACTTTTCCTTAGATATTCAAAAAATGTTACCAGATAAAAAACATTTTTACGCATATGAAGGCTCATTAACAACACCACCAACAATAGAAGGTGTAACATGGATTATATTAAAGGATATTTTAGTCTTAGATAATGCAGTGTTTAAATCATGTAATAAAATAAGTCATAATAATAATCGCCCATTACAACCATGTAATCATCGTAAAATATTAGAAAGATAAAAATCATCAACTTCTGAAAATATTAAAGTTATCTAGATAAACATGTTATACTAGTAAAAAATATGAAACACAGGAGGGAGTATATGTCAATCTTACAAAAGTTAGAAAGCTATCAAAATTTAACGTCTGTAGAACAAGAAGTAGTTTACTATATATTAGAACATCAAAGTCAAATCATTGATTTAACAATATCCGATTTAGCTTCTATTACTTATACTTCTAATGCGACAATTATTAGAATATGTCGAAAATTAGGAATGAGCGGTTATAAAGAGTTTAAAATGCAATTAGTAAAAGATATTGAAAGAAGAAGAAAAGAACACTATGATATTGACATAAATTATCCATTCTATAAAACAGAGAAAAGCGATGATATTATGAAGAAGATAGCGGATTTATCTATTGAATCAGTAAATACGTGTTATGATACTATCTCACATGAAGATTTAAATCAAGTAGCCAAGTGGTTGTTAGAATCAAAAGATATATATCTTTTTGCAACAGGAGATACTTTATTAAGTGCAATGAGTTTTTCTAATCGATTATTAAAGTTAAAAATGCATGCAATAATTGGAAGTCAATATGGTGAAAGTGCAGTTAATGCATGTAATGTTACAAAAGACGATGTTGTGATATTCATTTCCTATTCAGGAATGAATACAATTGATAACAAATACATAGAAATCATTAAAAGAAGTGGTTGTAAAATGATTTTAATTAGTGCCGCAAGTAATGCTGATGATTATGATATTGTTATAAAATTCCCAGATAAAGAGGCGAGTGAAAGAAAGGTATCAACCTATTATTCACAAATCTCAATTAACTATATTTTTAATTGTATATATGCAATTATCTTTGCATTGAATTATGAGAATAACTCAAAAAATAGATTTAGATAAGTACTAAAAGTTCAGACTTCGTTAATCAAAAAAACTAGTTTCGGACTTTTTTTTCTGTTTTTCTGGTTTCATAGATTCTCTAATATTTTAATGCTACTATAGCGTTAAGAAAGGATGAAAATAATGACAAATGTAATGAAAAAGAAGAATCAAAAGATGAAGGTAGGAGTCGCAGGTGCTGGAACTATTGTTCCTGATTTTTTAGAAGCTTGCCTAGATGTAGATGAATTTACAATACAATGTATCTCTGCTTTAGAAAATTCTATGTAAACTATGAAAGAATTACAAAATAAATATGAAATTAAAAATATTCATACAGACTATATGGATTTATTAAATGATGATATAGATATTGTTTATGTAGCAGTACCAAATCATTTACATTATCAATTTGCGAAACAAGCGATTGAAAAAAAGAAACATGTTTTGTTGGAAAAACCATTTGCCTCATCAACAGCACAAGCAAAAGAATTAATTAATTTAGCGAAAGAGCATAATGTTATTTTATTTGAGGCGATATCAAATCAATATCTACCAAATTATTCTAAAGTAAAAGAATTAATAAAAGATTTAGGAGATATTAAAATTGTGCAATTAAATTATTCCCAATATTCAAGACGTTATGATTTGTTTAAAGAGGGAACAGTATTACCAGTATTTGATGTTGAACAATCAGGTGGTGCTTTGATGGATTTAAATGTTTATAATATTCACTTTATTGTTGGTTTATTTGGGAAACCAGATGCAATCGCATATATAGCGAATATAGAACGTGGAATTGATACTTCCGGAATTTTAACGTTGGACTATCCAAATTTTAAATGTGTAGCGATTGGGGCAAAGGATTGTAAATCGCCGGTCTCTATTAATATTCAAGGCGATAAGGGATATATTCATAGTGATGATCCAGCTAATGTTTTTCAACAATTTGTATTTGGAGAAAATTTAGGGAATGAAACAGAATATCAACTAAATAACAATAAAAATCGTTTATATTATGAAGTAGCTTATTTTGCGAGGTTAGTAACCGAAGAAAACTATAAAATTGCAGAGGAATTAAACCAACATACGATAAGTGTTATGGAAATACTAGATGCAGGGAGGGAACAAGTAGGTATTAAGGTATGTTAACAATTGGGTATATTGGAAATGGTAAAAGTGCCAATCGATATCACTTACCCTTTGTATTACAAAGAAAAGACAAGATAAAGGTGAAAACGATATTTGATATTCATTTAGATAATAATATCTGGGATAGAATATCTGATGTTCATTACACTAGTAATATTGAAGAATTATTAAATGATAAAGAAATTGATTTAATTGTAATTTGTACAAGACATGATTTACATTATCCATATGCGAAAAAAGTTTTAGAACATAATAAGCATTGTTTAGTTGAAAAACCATTTATGGAAACAAGTGAACAAGCAAAAGAGATATACGCACTAGCTAAGGATAAAGGATTAATTGTACAAGCATATCAAAATAGACGCTTTGATAGTGATTTTTTAACTGTTCAAAAAGTAATTGAAAGTAACAAATTAGGGGAGTTATTAGAAATAGAAATGCACTATGACTATTATCGTCCAGAAGTACCTGAATCAGTAAAGGAGTTTCATCCAGAAATGTCATATTTATATGGGCATGGATGTCATACATTAGATCAGGTTATTAGTTACTTTGGAAAACCAGATACCATTCATTACGATGTTAGACAATTGTTAGGTGAAGGTCGAATGAATGATTACTTTGATTTAGATTTGTACTATAACAATTTAAAAGTTTCCGTTAAATCTAGTTACTTTAGAGTTAAAGAAAGACCTAGTTTTGTCGTTTATGGAAAAAAGGGATATTTTGAAAAGAATACAAAAGACCGCCAAGAAGAACATCTTAAAGTATTCTATATGCCCGACAATAAGGATTTTGGGATAGACTTACCACAACATTATGGAACACTAATTTATTATGATGCAGATGGGATGTATCATGAGGAAAAAATAACTTCAGAAGTTGGAGATTATGGACGTGTTTATGATGATCTATATAATGCTATTGTTCATGGGAAAGATAAAACAATTACAGATGAACAAACATTATTACAAATGGAAGTTTTAGAAACGGGAGTCAAAAACTTAAAATAAGGGGAAAAAAAATGGAGAATTTTCAAAATGTTTTAATTAAAATGGGTACTTATGCAAGTCAAAATAAATATCTATCAGCTATTAAAGATGGATTTCAAGACTTCATGCCTTTCACTATTATTGGTGCAATTGGTATTTTATGGTCTAATGTTATTGTAAATGCAGAAACAGGTTTAGGAGCAATCTTTAAACCAATCATGGCTTTAGACTTTTTAAATCCAGCATTTAATGCACTAAATTTCGCAACAATTAGTTGTATTACAATTGCTATTACTATGTTAATTGGTTCAGAGATTGCAGAAAAGAATAATTTAAATCGAATGTTTGGAGGAATTCTAGCATTTGGTTCACTAATTACGGTTTCACAAACATCGCACGATTTTGTAGTTGATGGAAAAGTTATTGAAAGTATAACAGGAATCTTTGGAGATTCTTTAGGAAGTTCAGGATTGTTTACAGGAATGATTGTCGCAATATTATCTGTTGAGTTATTCTCAGTTTTGTTTAAAATTGAAGGATTAAAAATTAAAATGCCAGATCAAGTACCGCCACAAATTGCTCGTTCATTTGAATATTTAATTCCTGGGTTTATTGTGATGGCTTGTATTTCAATTATTGGTTTAATTTGTCAAATGACAACAGGAGCGTATGTTAATGATTTGATCTTCAATATTATTCAAACACCATTATTAACTATCGGTGGATCATTACCAGGAATTTTATGTTTTGCAGTATTAATTGGAATGTTCTGGGCAGTTGGTTTGCATGGTGATAACATGGTTGGTGGGGTTTTTAATCCTATTGTTACAACTTTGATTGTTCAAAATACCGAAATGGTTGAACAAGGTTTAGAAGCTACGAATGTAGTTAACTGGTCATGGTATAGAATTTTCTCTTGTACGGGAGGAACTGGTATGGTTTTAGGTTTAGCACTAGCTATCTTTATTGTTGGAAAGAGACCAGAAAATAGATCTGTTGCGTCTATCGCATTTTCTGCTAATTTATTTAATATCATGGAAGTCCAAGCATTCGGATTACCTATTGTATTAAATCCGATTTTAATTGTTCCATTTATTTTAGCACCAGTTGTTTGTATTATCTTTGGTTACATTGTAACTATAATTGGGTTATGTCCAGTTATGTATTTAAATGTACCGTGGACAATGCCACCATTCTTGTATGGATTTATCGCAAGTGGTGGAAATATCATGGGTGGAATATGTCAATTATTAGCTGTAGTATTAGCGACACTAGTGTATATTCCATTTATTAAAATGTATGAAAAACAACAGGCTGTTTTAGAAGGATAAAAATGTTATAATATTTGTACCGGGGTATAGAAGGCTATGTGATACGCCTTTTATACCCTTTATATTAATAAAGGAGTATACAAAATACGTATGAATAAAGAAATAGTTTTAAAACAAGAAAAAGAATTGCAGTTTCAAAAATTCATGTATGTAGATGCATGGAACCTTACTGAAATCATTATAAATAATGTAAAAAGTAATTATGAAAAACCAGTAGGAGTAAGGATAGTATATAATGATGTAGTTGTCATGCATTATCTAATGGATGGTAAAAGAGATAGTGATTGGTTAGAAAGAAAAGTAAAAACAGTATTAGAAAGTAACCATTGTTCTTTATATACATTCTTAACAATGGATGAAAACCCAATATTTGAGAAATGGTCATCAGATGAACAGTATGCAATCTGTGGTGGTGGTTTTCCAATTATTGAAGAAGGTGTAGTGAAAGGTGCAATTTGTGTTTCAGGTTTAGCACATCTGGATGATCATGAAGTGCTAATTAATGCCTTAGATAGCTATTTAAATAAAAAAATGAGTATATAATTATTTTAAGAGGTAGGGAATCTGCTTCTTTTTTTATTTGGAATATTGACATATTTATTATTTTATTATATCGTCTTCTCGAATGAAGAAGGTGTAATTATATGAAAACATTGATTGTATATGCATCTAAATCCGGTGCTACAAAAGAATGCGCAACATTACTACAAAAAAGAATTAGCAATAGTTTGATTTGTGATGTGTCAGATAAATCTATAGATATTATGTTATACGATTCCATCATTCTAGGAACAGAAATGATATGTATGACCATCAATAGTTGTTGATGGTTTTTTGTTGCATTAAAATTTTTATTGCGTTACAGTAAGTTTACAAAAGTGAGCATAAATAGCGAGGAATAAATTTTGAAGTTACGTTACTCTATTGGTAGGAGGATAAGGAATGGAATGGTTAAAGAAGTTAAGCGGGGCTATAACGTATATTGAAGAGAATTTAGATGCAGATATTTCTTATGATGAAGCTGCGAACATTGCTTGTTGTTCAACAAATTACTTTCAACGAATGT
>JBKEBJ010000229.1:0-20947 GCA_047973105.1 Coprobacillaceae bacterium
CCCATATATCTTACCATATATCATAGGTTCTATGATATATTCCTTTCTTTTCAATATAAGTAGGATTATTATATAAATAATAACCCTACTATCTTATTCAATTATAACGTAATTAAACTACTTATCAAAGTAATATTATTGTGTTTTTCCACGTGCGCTTGTTATAATTTTTGTATTATCATCGAAGTAGTAACTATCATATAGATTTACTGTACTACAAATATGATTTGGAATAATTTCTAAAATGTCTCCTACTTTTACAGTGTCACCATGTAATAGTAAATATCCATGTTCTTCATTCATTCGATCAAATACGATGTTTGGATGATTCTTAACAATACCAAAACCTTTTAATGAAACTGGAGTATTACATGGTTGAACATCAGTTGCGAAGCTCTTACTACCACCATCAATAATCGCTCGATCCGCGTGGACACTAACAACATGGACATACACAGATGCAGCACATGCTTGTGGCGGACAAACATGATAAGCAACTTGCATAGCATCGTTAAAAATATAGGTTCCTACACGAACTTCAGTAATACCCGGAACAGCTAATACGCCTTTAAGGGTAGGGGTTGAACCAACACTAATATCTTTGATGATAAAACCTATTTCTGATAGCTGTTTAGCCATATCAACCATTAACGTCGATTCTTCGATGCCTGCTTGATAAGTTTCTTTGATAGCTTCTCCTTGTGTGTTTTTTGAACCACGATACGTATAAATACCTGAGATATTTAACCCTTTTAGTGAAAGTAATTCTTTACCATAGATTTCTATTTCTTCTTTAGAGAAACCAGTTCTATACAATCCAGTATCAATTTCAATTCTAGCTTCAACAATACAATTATTTTTAATAGCTAGAGAAGATAATAAAGTAGCCCCCTCTATAGTGTCAATACTATAAATAAATCGTTTAGTCTTAGAAACCAAAGCAAAGGATTCTAAGATTTTTTCTTCATCTACTAATGGATAAGCTAGAAAGATATCATCTATTCCAGATTCTATCATTACTTCAGCTTCACTAAGCTTAGCGCAAGTAATGCCAATAGCGCCTAGTTCTAATTGTAGCTTGGCTAATAGAGTACTTTTATGAGTTTTAATATGTGGACGTAATTGTACATCAGTATTTTGATTTACTTCTTCTTGCATATGTTCCAAATTTTGCATCATTACATCTTTGTTGATTACGAGTCTTGGTGTTTTCATTATTTACCTACTTTTCTAAATATAAATTTTTTCCATGGAGTGATATACTGCAACATAAATAATTCAATCTCCGGAATAGTTCCAACCACATTCCAATGCCCAGGATTATCTCTTGGTTGCAAGGCAATTTGTAGTTCACCCGCATATATTCCATAAGATTCGTTAGCGATTAGTACATCACCAATATTTATTTTTGAATGACAGTTTCTTTTTTTAATTATATGATTTTTATATTTATTTCTAGACGTCGTTGAACGAATCATATAATTTGAGATATCACCTCGCCAGAAATGTAATTCATTAAAACATATCGAGTGTTCAATATCTGAGATATTTTCTTCGATAACAATAGAAAGATTAACCATAGATGGTTCAATCTTTGATAGTTTTAATAATTCTTCCTTAGAGGCATATGCATTCCCAATTATTATATCATCTATTTTCGAACTTGCCCACATCGCTCTGGCTTGTAAATCGATTGGTAAATCTCTATCCCGTTCCAATGTTGGTTGTCCTTGGGATACATCCCAAGGGCCAATCTTTCCTAATGAAGTAGAAACAAAGGCGGCTGTGTGAAGACCTAGTTCTTTATATTTATTAGTAGTTGTAATAAAGAATGCCTCATCCAAACCAGAATATTGTTGGGGATAAAAATTATGACATCCAACTAGATTTTCCATGTTTGGTTGATAATCAATAATATTTTGAACATAACTAGTATTATTACTAATATTTACTTCAATTTTTATTTTTTCAGGATTATAAGTTAATAAACTTTCTTCTACACCAGAGAAGCTTTTATCTAAACGAAATCCAGTGATTCCTAAAGATTTGAAGAAAGATAAGTCATTTAGCTGGATATCCATATTGGTAAAGAAAGAAGGATAAACATCTACATAAACATCAATTCCTAAAGCATTCGCTTCAGCGATAATTGGTTTGTATTTCTTTATTAATTCATCTTTTGTAAGTTCTACAGATAGAAAACAAGTGAACATTCTTTTAAACCCATATTTTGCAGCTAAATGAATATAGGCAATATCCTCTTGCATATTTGATTTTTCAGGATAGATAGAAAAACCTAAACATTTAGTCATTTGTAGTTTCCTTATCTAATTTTAAGAATTGTTTTTCAGCTATCTTTAAAAATGGCATATACATCATAACTGCAATGATGAAATTAAATAATGCTAAAGCACCTCCACGCCATGAACCAGTAGCTAGGAATCCTCCAATGATTGGCGGTGTTGTCCAAGGAATCATAACAATTGTTTTAGGAACAAGTCCACTACTAATCGCTACATACGCAATGATGGTTAATACAATTGGAATTAATAAGAATGGTATAAATAATATTGGATTTAAAACAATTGGGAATCCAAACATTACAGGTTCATTAATATTAAATATTCCAGGTGCTGCTGATAATTCTGAAACAACTTTATAAGGTCTATTTCTTCTAGTGAAAATCAGAACACTTACGATTAGAGCTAATGCTGCAATGTTTTGATCAATTGCAGGTAAATACACACTTTGCATAATTGGTTCTAAAATACTTCCCCCATTAAGACCAAAGAACCAGAACACATGATTTAATAAGGCGATTAATATGGCTGTTGGTAATGTATTGGCCATTTTAACAATAGGTGCTTGCAAAGCTTCATAGAATGCTTGGTGAATATTTTCAATACCCATAACATTAAATAAAACACGAAGCAATGCAAACATAATAATTGTTATAATTGCAGGGATTAATGAGGCAAATGATTTCGCTACAGCAGGTGGAACACCATCAGACATTTTAATTATTAATTTATCAATATTCGATAATCTAACAAAGACTTCCGTTCCTACAAGAGCGATAAATATAGCGATGAATAAGCCTTGTCCTCCTAACCAAGAAAAAGCTAAACCAGAAGTACCTTCCGCAGTAGAAATAGTAGCCATAATGGTAACAAGAGACGCTAAACATATAGCTCCTGTTGTAATACCATCTTTTTTATAATGTCTAGCTAATGAAGCAGAAGTAGTAAACACGACTAATAGGGACATAACATTAAAGGCCCCTTGTGAAATATAATTGGCGAAATTTTTCCAACCATCACCACCAAATATACTGTTCATAGCATCTTGATAAGCATCAATAGGTAGACTATTAACAAGAACTGCTAATGAACCAATAATCATTAATGGCATAATGACAACAAAACCATCTCGAACTGCTAACAAATGGCGCTGGGCTCCAATCTTAGAAGCAATAGGGACTAATTTTCTGTCCAATAAATCAATAAATTTATTCATTTTTATTTCCTCCCATGTATTATATTAACCGGTTAATATAATTTGATTATAATATCTAAAATAGTACTTGTCAATAAAATGCAAGCTTTTTCATTAACCGGTTAATAAAAGGATGCGTTTTGGAAACTAAAAAAATGATTATATAAGTATAACCATTTTTGAAAGTATTTGTTTTGTTTATTTAGAAAGCATCATATCTATTGCTTCAGCAATATCTTTAACAATGTATTTTGCCTTATCTTGAACATTTTTTGGTGCATAAGGAAAACTAAAAGAGTTTTCAACGGCTTCAAACATAACAATATCATTATAACTATCACCAATGACATAGATATCATTTCTATCTAAGTTATAGTATTTTTGAATGTCATCAATTCCAGTTGCTTTTGAACAATTTGGAGCGACGACATCAACGGCATCAACATTTTGATGAGCACTACATATTCCTGGATACTTCTCATTAATAATAGCAGCGAATTCTTCTGCCTCTTTTTCTGTATCAAAAATGATAGAAAGAGATTCTAATTGTTTAGCCCCAGTTTCTTTAAAAGAAGTAAGAACCGTAAATGTTAATTCTCCTTTTCCTCGTTTGTTGTTAAATACTTTATAAGAATAGGCATTATTTTCATAAAAAAGCATAATATCAGCTTTTTTATAAGCCATTTCTCCAATTTCATCAGCTATTTCTACTGGAAATCCATGTCTAGTTATATCTTCTTTTTTCTTATCTAATACAACTGATCCAGTATTTAAAATATAAAAATCAAAGTCTATATCTTTAGCACAACGTTCTACACCCATTAAAACTCTACCTGTGCATAATCCAAACCAATTACCTGCATCTTGAAACTTCTTTATTGCTTCCATATTTTCTTCACTAATTGTATTATCCACATACAATGTTCCATCAAAATCACTCGCTAATATCTTCATTCTATACCTCCCTGTATTATTTAATAATTATAGCATAGATTTAAAACAGATTATTTTCTATTTCTGATATCTTAGTTAGACAAAACGTATCACTAGAGATTAATTGTTCATTTTACAATGTTATTTACAAAACACTTGACTTGGAGTTTACTCCAACTGTTATGATGTTATGTATAGAATATGAGTATTGTAATAATATTTGTGTTTTACAAAGAAAAGTGGGGGGAATAATGATAAGTTTGTTAAGAAATAAAATTGAAATTGAGGAGAATAGAAAAATATTTTCCAATATTGATTTAAAATTATTAATTGTTCCATTAATTATTGAACAGTTACTTACCTTGTTAGTTGGAATTGTAGATACGTTAATGGTTAGTTATGCAGGAGAAGCAGCAGTATCAGGGGTATCGTTAGTAAATCAATTGAATAATGTGTTTATTATGATATTCGCTGCATTAGCCTCTGGTGGGGCAGTAGTTGCTAGTCAGTATATTGGTAATAAAGATAAAGAGAAGGGCGTTTTAGCTGCTAGTCAGTTAGTTATGATTACTACTGTATTCTCTGTAGTGATAATGGTATTAATTATTGTATTTAGAACTGGTTTACTTTCTTTATTATTTGGCCAAGTTGAAAATGATGTTATGCAAGCTAGTGATACCTATCTAATTATTTCAGCATTATCATTTCCAGCATTAGCTATTTACAATAGCTGTGCCGGATTATTTAGAAGTATGTCTAAAACAAAAATAATTATGTATGTTTCACTTATAATGAATGGTATCAATATTATTGGTAATGCAATTGGAATATTTGTTCTTCATGCAGGGATTGAAGGGGTTGCTTATCCGTCATTAATTTCTAGAATGGTTGCGGCAATAATTCTATTAGTTCTTTGTTTTAATAAAAAATATCCTATTTATATTAAGATAAAAGATATTCTGACATGGAGTTATGCAATGATTCGTCGAATCTTATATATTGCCGTACCTAATAGTATTGAAAGTGGCTTATTTCAAATATCAAAGGTAGCATTAAGTAGTATTGTTGCTTTATTTGGTACTAGTCAAATTGCAGCTAATGGCATTGCCCAAAGCTTTTGGTCAGTTGGCGCACTTTTCTGTATTGCGATGGGACCAGCATTTATTACTGTTATTGGTCAATGTATGGGTTCAGGAGACATTGAAGCTGCAGATTATTATATGCGTAAGTTATTGAAGATTACCTATATTGGTGCTATTGCATGGAATATTGGGTTCTTAGTATTAATACCATTTATCTTAAAGCTATATAATTTAACGAATGATACAGTGCAATTAATTATTATATTATGTATCGTTCATAATATATTTAATGGATTATTGTGTCCAGTTGCCTTTTCTTTCGCAAATGGTATGCGAGCTGCTGGGGATGTTAAATATTCTATGTACTCTTCGATATTTGCGACGGTTGTATGTCGTGTAGTATTATCTATTATATTAGCTATTTGGTTAGATCTTGGTGTTATTGGAATTGCCTTAGCGATGATTGGAGATTGGTTAATAAAAGCAATACTAATTGCATTACGATATCGTAATGGTAAATGGAAATCATTTAAGATTATTTAAAAGAATTACATTAAATTTACTTGACTTGGAGTTGAATCCAAGTGATACAATTTAAAATATAAAAAGAAACAATATGTTTGTTTCTAGAAATGGAGAAAATAATGAAATATAGTAAAATTGGAAATTCAAATAAGAAAGTATCAAGATTATGTTTAGGATGTATGACTTTTGGCGATAGCACATCACAATTTCATGATTGGACATTGCCTTATGAAGAATCTAAGGAAATCATTAAACATGCTTTAGATTCAGGTATTAATTTCTTTGATACCGCAAATGTCTATTCAAAAGGAACAAGTGAAGAGTATTTAGGAAAAGCTCTAAAAGAATTAAATGTTGATCGTGAAAGTGTATTTATCGCTACTAAAGTATATTTTAATGAAGGAAAACTATCAAAAGAAGCTATTAAAAGAGAAATAGATTTATCATTAGAAAGATTACAAATGGATTATATAGATTTATATATTATTCATCGTTTTGATGCATCAACACCAATAGAAGAAACAATGGAAGCATTGAATGAATTAGTTGTTTCAGGAAAAGTAAAGAATATTGGAGCGAGTGCAATGTATGGATATCAATTCCATAACATGCAAGAAATAGCTGAGAAAAATGGTTGGGCAAAGTTTGTAACTATGCAAAATCATTACAATATGTTGTATCGTGAAGACGAAAGAGAAATGATTCCGGTATGTAAACAATATGGAACATTGTTAACTCCATATAGTCCATTAGCTTCTGGAAGATTAGCACGTGCACAGTGGCATACAGATTCAAAGAGAAGTCAAACAGATAAGACAGCTGTCGCAAAATATGATGCTTTTGAAGAGGCAGATAAAAAAATAGTTGAAAGAGTGTTAGAATTATCTAAAAAGTATAATTGTACAATGACACAAGTTTCTTTAGCTTATTTATTAGAAAAAGGCGTTACTGCACCAATCATTGGAGCAAGTAAAATTAAATATATAGATGATGCATGTGGAACATTTAACATACAATTAAGTGAAGAAGATATCGAGTATTTAGAAGAACTTTATGTTCCTCATAATATTGTTGGAGCTATTTAATAAAATAATATAAGTATTGAAAAAAATAATATAGGGTGAATCTTTTGTAATTTTTTATTACAAAGGCTTCACCTTATATTTTTTTTATTATTGATTTATGATGTAACTGTAGATAGAAATAAACCTATCTAACTATTAATCACAGTCGACAATGATTAGTAATACGTATTAGAAAAAAATTGAATATTTATTAAGGGGATAAAAATGACCACAGTAGAAAAAAAGCCTATCAGTAAGGAAATGGTATTTCTAAATCAAGATATTTCTACTAAACAAGAAGCACTTGATATATTAGTAAATAAGGCAAAAGAATTAGGTTTAGTTAAAGAATGCATGTCATTTTTAAAAGCTATTCAAAAACGTGAAGAAGAAACATCAACAGCTGTAGGATATCAAATTGCGATTCCACATGGAAAGAGTGCAGCTGTTCATCAACCATTTATTGGATTTCTTCAAGTGAGAAATGAATTTATTTGGAATACAGACGAAGAATAAACCGTAAAGTTAGTGTTCTTAATTGGTGTTCCAGAAGATAATGAGAATAATATTCACTTAAAGTTTATCTCACAATTAAGTAAAAAATTATTAGATGAAGATTTTAGAGAATCACTAACAAAAACAAAAGATAGTGATAAAGCGTATCAAATATTAGAATTGATTAATGAAAATCTATAAGTAAAGGAGATTAGAATATGAAAATAGTAGCAGTGACAGCTTGTCCAACAGGAATTGCTCATACGTATATGGCACAAGAGGCCATAGAAAAAGAGTGTCGTAATAGGGGATATGAAATTAAAGTAGAAACCCAAGGAAGTATGGGGGTTGAAAATGAATTAGAACAAGATGAAATTGATGCATCAGATGTTGTTATCTTAGCGATTGCAGTAGGAATTGATGGTGAAGAACGTTTTGAAGAAAAAGAAGAACTAGGAAAAGTAATAAACGTTGAACCTGGTGATGCTATTAAAAATGTTGTAGAAATTATAAATAAAGCAGAAAAGCTGTAGAGAAAAAAGGGGAGAAGGAGTATGAAAGATAATAAGATATTTAAAGATATTCAAAAGGCATTTAATACGGGTGTATCCTATATGCTTCCAGCAGTTGTTGTAGGTGGGATTTTGTTAGCCGTAGCGTTGTCTACAGGAAAAGCAACAGATGCTGGGATGGAAATCACAAGTACCATTATGCAGAATCTGAATGATTTAGGGGCTGCTGGATTTGCGATGATGATTCCTATTCTTGCTGGATATATTGCCTATTCTTTAGCAGGTAAACCTGGGATTGTTCCAGGGATGATATTAGGATATGTAGCGAATAACCCAATTGGTGAATCACAAGTAAAAACAGGATTCTTAGGGGCGATGATTTTAGGTGTGGCCGCAGGTTATTTAGTTCGTTGGTGTAAGACATGGAAGGTTCCAAATACGATTAAAACGATTATGCCAATTCTAATTGTACCGATTTTCACAACTTTAGTATTAGGACTCGTTTATATTTATGTAATTGCTGTACCAATTGGAGTATTCATGGATTGGTTAGTAAAAGTATTAGGAGAAATGCAAGGTGGAAATGCGATAGTATTAGGGGCAATTGTTGGTGCAATGACAGCTATTGATATGGGTGGACCAATTAATAAGACAGCGACAGCCTTCACTTTAGCTTTAATGGCAGAAGGAATTTATGGACCAAATGGAGCCCATCGTATTGCTTGTGCAATACCACCATTAGCTTTAGGTATCTCAACATTCATAGATCGTAAGAAATATGCAACTGAGGATAAAGACTTAGGGATATCGGCCTTCTTTATGGGACTGATTGGAATTACTGAAGGAGCAATTCCCTTTGCTGTAAAAGATATGAAAAGAGTATTACCAGCGATTATCATTGGTAGTGCAGTTGGTGGTGCTTTAGGTATGATGAATGGTGTAGAAGCTTTAGTGCCACATGGGGGATTAATTATATTACCAGTTGTAAATGGAAAAGTTTGGTATGTAATAGCGATGCTTATAGGGGTATTAGTATCAGTAGCTATATTACATTTCACAAAGCCGAATTTAGAAATAGAAACAAAAAAAGAAGAAGTAGAAAAATAAGGGGTAGTACTATAAAAACGTAAGGAGAGTATTAACAATGAGTAAATTACCAATTAAAAAAGTAGTAGAAGGATTATTAACATTACAAAAAACAGGAAAAAGTGCCACATTACGTGGTATTGGACCGATGTCTAAAAATTGTGTACAAGCCACTTTAGAATTATCTAAAGAAGATGATTATCCAGTTATGTTTATCGCAAGTCGTAACCAAGTGGATACAGATGAACTTGGTGGAGGTTATGTAAATGGTTGGAATCAGTTTACTTTCGCGAAAGCTGTAGAAGAAGTAGCAGATGAAATTGGATATGATAATTTATATTATATGTGCCGTGATCATGGGGGACCATGGCAACGTGATAAAGAAAGAAATGATCATTTACCATATGATGAAGCAATGGAACTTGGTAAAAAATCATACAAAGCGGATATTGAAGCAGGATTTGATTTATTAATGATTGATCCTACAAAAGACCCATTTGTTGTAGGGAAAGTCATTCCTTTAGATACGGTATTAGAACGCACTGTTGATTTAATTGAATACTGTGAAGAAGTAAGAAAAGAAAAAAACTTACCAGAAATTGGGTATGAAGTTGGTACAGAAGAAACTAATGGAGGTTTAACTTCAACAAAAACATATGAAGAATTTATTACTCGTTTACAAGTAGAACTAGGAAAACGTAATTTACCAATGCCAACATTTATCGTTGGACAAACAGGTACATTAACTAGAAAAACAGAACAAATAGGAACATTTAACTTTAAAAATGCATATGATTTAGCGCAAATGGCGAAATCATATGGGGTTGGATTAAAGGAACATAATGGGGATTATTTAGATGATGTAACATTATTGGAACATATTCCATCAGAAATCACAGCTACAAATGTGGCTCCTCAATATGGAACCGAGGAAACTCGTGCGTATTTAAATCTAGCTGCTGTAGAAGAGAAACTAGTAAAATATGGTTTAGTTAATCAACCATCTAAAACAAGAGAAGTGTTGTTAGTTCATGCAATTAAGAGTGAACGCTGGAGAAAATGGATGGTTGGAGATCAAAAAGATTTAACAGTTGATGAAATCTTAAAGGATGCAACTTTATCTGAAGAAATATTAGATATTGCTGATCATTATACATTCAATGATGATGCAGTGAAAGAAGAAATCGAAAAAATGTATGCAAACTTAAAACAACATAATGTAGATGGTAAACGATATGTAATTGACCATATCAAACGTCCAATTAGAGATTATGCAGAATGTTATAACCTTAAAGGAGTTACTTCAAGAATTAAAGAAATCAATAGTTAATATACAAGATGTTTTATACACTATAGGTATTAGTTATATATTTGTAATAAAATATCTATAGTGTTTTCTATAATAAAAATATATTTTCTATTCTAGATGACCTGATAATTTAATAATCAATTACTGTTATACTATATGTATATTGAATATTAATGGAGGGATAAAAATGATTAGTGGGAGAATGTTTGAAATTATTAGATATCTAAATGAAACGCGTGATTCAAGTTATAAAGATATATGTAATGCTTTAGAATTAAAAGAAAGGAATGTACGTTATGATATTGATAGTATTAATGATGAATTATCAATAAAAGGATTATCGAAAATTGAAAAGCATTCTAAAGGAAAACTAATGGTTCCTAGTGATTTGGATTTAAATGTATTAATTGAAGATAACGAGTTTCTATTTTTATCAGAAGAAAGAGAAGACATTATTAGATTAATTATATTATTTAATATAACAGAATTAAATATTAGAAAGTTAAGTGAATTCTTTCAAGTAACTAGAAGATCTGTTCAAAAAGATGTAGATACAGTAATGAAGGAACTTTCTATCTATTCTATGCATCTAGTATATGATCGCTCTTTCGCTTTAATAGAAGACCATACGACAGGTTATACATTACGTGTCAATGAATTAAAAAAATATGTATATCTAATAAATAAAAAGGAAGAACAATATAGTACTTTTGAACTGCATATCATGAAGTTAATGCAAGATATATTTGGTAATATTAATATCAAAGATTTATATGATTGGGTGAATAATCGAATTGAAACAATGAATTGGACTTTCAGTGATAATTCTTTTGACTGGTATGTTTCTAATATAATAACAACTTGTTGGTGCATCCTAAATGAATACCAATTACCACCATGTCAAAATGATATCGATGTAGAAAATAATTCAGTAGATGAAATTGGAACAATTATCCATCGTAAATTAACAGTTGAACAAAAGCAACTAATATCCGGCTTTTCTAGTTTTACTAATAAGTATGTGGATTTAGATATCAATTTAGATTTGATTATGACAGAAGATATTATTTCACAATTAGTAGCTATGATGTCAGAAGAACTAGAAGTATATTTTATGAGGGATATGATTTTAATTAAAGGATTATTAAATCATGTTGCACCAATGTTAGAAAGAGTAAAAGGAAACATCCATGTATATGGTATGGACACTACTGTTATTCCAGAAAGTTATCTATATATATTTGAAACACTAAAAAATGTATTCTAAAAATACCATTTTTATCAAACCTCACCAAAGAAGAGTTAGTGTATTTAAGCATCCATTTTATTGGTAGTATTCAAAGATTGCGACATAATGATTATAAAAATATTCTATTGATTTGTGGTTTAGGATATGGGGCAACAGCTTTGTTAAAAGATACTTTACGTAATGAATATCAAGTACACGTTATAGAAAGTATTTCAGCATATGAATTAGATAACTATAAAAATTGGCCAAACATTGATATTGTAATATCAACGTCCAAAATTAACCTCCCAGTTAAAAAGCCATTAGTCATTGTAGATGTTATATTTTCACAAGTTGATCATAGTAAACTAGAGAAATTAGGAATTCGGAAAAAGAATGTATTAACGAATTATATCGCTATTGAAAAACGACTTGATTTTTTGGAAACCTCTGACCGCCATAAGACGCTTTCCATTATTCGAGAAGAATTAGGATATAAAGATGTTAGTATTCCAAATAAATACTATAATCTAAGTGATTTATTAGGAATTGAAAGTATTCGTATTGTCAATGGAATAGAAGATTGGAAAGATGCAGTAAAATTAGTAACAGGAATACTAGAAGAAAATAATATCGTTCGTGAAAGTTATTACCAAGATATTGCAAATGGTATTGAAGAATCTGGATTTTATTCCGTCACTGATGAAGCATTTGCATTATTTCATGGGGGTAATACAGAATCAATTAATATTAGTAGTATGAGTTTAGTCATCAGTAAAACACCAATTATATTTGGAAATAAGCAAGTGAACATAATGTTTTGTTTAGCTAGTAAAGATAGAAAAGAACACATTCCAGCTGTCGTTAAATTAATGAGAATGGTAAATAATACCAATATTATAGAGGATATAAAACAGTGCCATAGTAGAAATGAAGTAATGGAAGTAATTTATAGATGTGAAACAGAAGTATTAGCGTGTTATCCGTAAGGGGATTAAATTATTATATAAATAGGAGGTAAGAAAATGAGATTCTTTTTAGACACAGCGAATATAGAAGAAATTAAAAGTGCAAACGATATGGGGGTTATTTGTGGAGTTACAACTAATCCATCAATTATCGCTAAAGAAGGTAGAGACTTTAATGAAGTTATTAGTGAAATTACAACTATTGTAGATGGAGCTATTAGTGGTGAAGTCAAAGCAACAACAATAGATGGATTAAAAGCTTGTAAAGTATTAAGTAATGAAGGTATTAAAACCAATCTAACATTAATCTTTAACGCACCACAAGCCTTGTTAGCAGCAAGAGCAGGCGCAACATATGTATCACCATTTATTGGAAGATTAGATGATATATCAATGGATGGATTACAATTAATTAGAGATATTGCCGATATCTTTAAAGTACATGATATTCAATCACAAATCATATCAGCAAGTGTTCGAAGTGCGAGTCATGTCATAGAGTGTGCAAAAGCTGGTGCAGATTTAGCGACTGTACCATATGCATTGATTGAACAAATGGTGAAACACCCATTAACTGATCAAGGGATTGAAAAATTCCAAAGAGATTATATAGCAGTGTTTGGAGATAAATAGTGAGAAGTATTCTCACTATTTTGTTAAGGAGGAAACAATGGAAAATTTAGATAGAAAATCAATAAGTACAATTCGTGCCTTATGTGCTGATACAGTACAAAAAGCTAATTCAGGGCATCCTGGATTACCACTAGGGGCAGCCACGATGGCATATACTTTATGGGGGAAAGTAATGCACCATACTTCTAATCATAAAGATTGGGTGAATAGAGACCGTTTTGTTTTATCAGGTGGTCATGGATCAAGTCTACTATATAGTTTATTTCATCTGTACAATTATGATTTAACAATAGATGATTTAAAACAATTTCGACAATTAGATTCAAAAACACCTGGTCATCCAGAGTATGGACATACCAGTGGTGTTGAGGCAACAACGGGACCATTAGGTGCCGGAATGGCTTTAGCGGCTAAGTTAGATAACAAAGATTATAAAGTCTATGTCATGATGGGTATTGCAGAAGCTGACATGATAGGTACAGCAGCAGGTTTAGCAACTTGTGGAAAAATACCTTTTGCAAGTACCTTTAGTGTCTTTGCAACAGGCAGAGCTTTTGATCAAATTCGTAATTCTATTTGTTATCCAAATCTTAATGTGAAGATAGTAGGAACACATGCAGGAATCTCAGTTGGCGAAGATGGAGGAACCCATCAAGCAATAGAAGATATCGCCTTAATGAGAGCTTTACCTAATATGCAAATCATTTGTCCAGCAGATGATGTCGAAGCACACGCAGCAGTCTTAGCAGCAACTGAAATTGAAGGTCCCATGTATTTAAGAATGGGGCGAGGCGCTACGCCAACTATTCATAATGATGATTATGTATTTCAATTTGGAAAGGGTGAAGTACTAGCTGAAGGAAATGATGTAACGATTATTGCAACGGGAATGATGGTAGCAAAAGCATTAAAAGCAGCTCAACAACTAAAGTTAAATGGAATAACTGCAAGAGTAATAAATATGCATACTATCAAACCATTAGATAAAGAAATAATTATTGAATCAGCAAAAAAGACTGGAAAAATTGTTACTGTTGAGGAAGCAAATATTCATGGTGGATTAGGATCGGCAGTTAGTGAAGTTATTGTTGATGCACTTCCAATTCCGGTAAAGATTATTGGAGTGCAAGATAAATTTGGAAAATCAGGGAATCCAAATGAATTGTTTTATGAGTATGGATTAACAGTAGAAAACATAATAGATACAGTAAAGAAATTATAATTTGGTTTTTATAGGGGGTATGGAATCATATCCCTTTTATATGAGGTGGATGTAGATTAATTATTGTATAAGTTAAAATATATAGTTTTAAAATAAGAGCATTTTATTCATGAAAGGAGAAAGTTTATGGTAAAGATAGCACCATCACTATTAGCGGCTGATTTTATTAATCTTGGAAAAGAACTTAACAAAATAGAAGATGCAAAGGTAGATTGGATTCATTATGATGTGATGGATGGTCATTTTGTACCTAATATATCATTTGGGTATGGCATTTTGAAAATGATTAGAAAATACACAAATCTATTTTTAGATGTTCATCTTATGGTTAGTGAGCCTAAACAATATGTTGACCCGTTTATTGAATCTGGTGCAGATTCTATTGTATATCATATTGAGGCTATGGAAAGCAATGAAGAAATACAAGAGTTACTACAATATATTAAGAGTAAAAATGTAAAAGTAGGTTTAAGTATAAAACCAGAAACACCTATTACTGTATTGAAAAAATATTTACATTTAGTAGATATTATATTAATAATGTCAGTTGAACCAGGTTTTGGAGGGCAGGAATTTAATTCCATAGCACTTCATAAAATACGAGCATTATCATTCATGAAAAAAGAATATGGATACCAATATGAAATAGAAGTTGATGGTGGAATTAATATGGAGACTGCCGATTTATGTAGAAAAGCAGGTGCTACAGTATTGGTAGCAGGAAGTTATTTTTTCAATACAGAAGAATATAGTGAAAAAGTTAATGAATTAAGGGGAATGAATGATGAGAATAGGAATAGGTAATGATCGAACAGCAATAGAATATAAGAACAAAATCTGTCAGTATTTAGTATCTAACGGACATGAAGTTATAGATTATGGCGTAAATGAAGGAGAAGTTTGTGACTATCCAATTGTTGGAAAAAAGGTTGCAAATGCTGTAATAAAAGAAGAAATAACAAAGGGGATTGTTATATGTGGAAATGGGGTTGGAATTGGACTTGCAGCAAATAAAGTCAAAGGAATTCGATGTGTAACATGCTCTGAACCTTTAACCGCAAAAACATCAGTAGAACACAATAATACAAATATGCTATCTTTTGGAGTTAAGATTGTAAATATTGAAATGGCTATAATGATTGTGGATGCTTGGCTAGAAAGTAAGTATGAGGAAGGACACCATCAAAGGCGTTTAGATATGCTAGAATAATGAAAAAATACAGAAGTAATACTACTTTAATGGATGTATTAATAATATTATTACAAAGAATAGACATCTAGAACGATAGAATGCATTGCTAGAGTTAAAGTATATTTAAAATCATTTAAGTAAATTAGAATAATAACTCGACCGCTAAAATAGCGGTCTTATTTTTTATTCTAAATACGGTATTTAATGTGCTCTAACGGTTGAAAAATGTATATTTACAAAAAAACGTTAAAAAGGGTGTAAAAACTTTTTTTATAAACCGATATATATCAGGAGATTTTTATGAGTTTTTCTTATGATGCTTTTTAAGCAATTATTTGGTTAGGATATGTATTTGTCAGTTTAGTTATTTTTAAAAAATGATAAAAGAAAGTTTTATTACAGAAAAAATGATGTATTACTAATTCGCATCAATATAAAAATAGAAAGGGGAAACATAAAAATGCTATAGAAAATTTAATGAGATTATTAATATTGATTTTGATTAAACCTTAATAATAAAATATACATCTTTATGTTTCATTAGGAACCTTATGTATAAAAAAAGAGAACCTCCATTTTATTAACTACAAGTGTAATGGAGGATATCGATGTGAGAGAATATAGTAAAAAAGATTTCTATAATTGTGTGGATGAGATATCAGGAGAAAGAAAATATTTTATTCGTATAAAGGGACAAAGGATTAAAGTTAAAAAGGAAGTTTACAATGTTTTTATTAATGCTTATAAAAAAGAATTACGGGATATAAAAAGAAATTCAAATGGTAAATTGGTTAGTTACGATCAAATATTTGAAAACGGGTTATCTTTATTAGATTTAATAGGTAAAGAGGATAATAATACTGAAATACTGTATCAAGAAGAATTAATAAATAACGTTAAAGAAGTAATAGAAAAATTGAGCGAGTATGATAAAAAATTAATAACACAGTTGTTATTTCATAATATAAAAGAGAAAGAACTAGCCAAAAAATATAATATTAGACAACAAAACATAAATAAGAGAAAAAAGAAAATTATTGAAGAAATTAAAAATAATTTGTCTAAAAAGGGTGTTAAATAAAAAAACGTTGCCTATTATATATTGAGATAAATTTTTAGAATCTCTGAGAGTTCTTTGAAAAGTGGATATTCAAAATATAAGTACATTAATTATTTAGCGAGCACAATGTTGATTACGCCATGATATTACGAATGTAATGAGCGATAAAATAATTGAACATAAAATCAATATGGTAAGTGATTTTGCAATGACATAAATAAAGATAATGATACTTCATCTCGGACTGGGTTGAGCAGTGAAATTCTGTCGCCCCCCTGAGAGGTGTCTCTTTGATTGGAGGAGAGAACGTGAAATTCGTATGATGCTAAACCATAGCAGCTTATATTTTGCCCACGAAACAAGGGATAGAAAATAATATTGTTTTTTAAATAAAAAATGGAAACATTTATTGATAGATAGAGATATCGTAATTTTTTATTACGATATCTCTATCTATCAATAAAGCATAATACACAGGTGCAAGGAAGAGGGAGAAGGAATGAAAAGTATAATCGTAGCGACAGCCGAAGGTGAAAAGTTAGATAAAAAACAAAGGAAAAAAATAGAGAAGATAGCTAAACAGGAAAATGGAGTGCCTATGGGTGTGATTGAATATCCAGAAGGATTGTTATTTATAGAACCAGGAATTATGATAGAAACGCTTGATGAAGCTAATATTGATATTGTGATTGCTACAAACGAGGAGTTTATGATTAAAGAAATACTAACAAATGGAAATCTTTCCAAAATGTTTGCAGATAAGGGAATCAAGATAATTGAGGCAAACTATAATTTAGAATTAAATGAAGCTTATCAAACAATTCCTTCTGCATTCAAGAATCATTTACAAGCAATGGATAAAGAAAGAAGTTCATCAACAACAGATAGAAAGAATATTTTAATTGTTACACAAGAAGATATGGATAATTTCATGGGATATGTAGAAGAACTGTTTTCAGAAGATAATATACAAATGGCAGCTGTTGCTAAAATACCTGACTATATACCAGAGATGAATGATGAAATAAGAGACATCATAAAAAAACAAGAAATAGATATGGTTGCAATTTATGGTGATATACCAAAACAATTAAAAGTATTTATTGAGGAATTATCAGAAGAAGGTATTACCATTATTGATAATGAAAAGCAAACGTTAGAGAGTACATATAAAAATAGTATTTCAGGTATGAAATTAAACTAGTATTAGTACGTACATATAATAATATTGAGGTATTAATATGGAAGGTAATAATATAGTAACAGATGAACAAATCAAGGAATGTCTAAAATATCCACTATTGACTTGTAAACAAATAGCTCTTATTACTGGAACGAGTGTTTTTGCAGCTAGACAATTACGGTTAACAATCTTAGAAGAATACTACGATAAATTCCCATATAGTAAGGGAGCTAAAATACGAACGGATCATTTCCTTGAGAGATATGATAATCCAAGGTTAACAAAACTTTATGAAGATTTGTATGGAATCAAAATTCCATCATAAAAGAGTAGATAACTACCACGGAATAGGATACTATGTGTGTGATGAATTGCATACATAGAAAGGATGAGAAAATTGGTAGATTCAAATAATGCAATTCAACCAATTCAAGATCCATACAAACCACATAAAGTTAAGATAAAAGGAAAGATATACCTGACTAAGCTAGATAAGCAAACTAAGAAGCACCTTTATAAACGAAAGGTGTCAATATCCCTTCCTGGTGTAAAGAGCTCACCAAGGCTCTATACAAGGGAATGGAGAACGTCTATAACCAAAGTTAATCAAGATGTTGAAAAATCACGTACAGAAGTACGTAGTGGAAAACATGAAAGTAAGAAAATAGCGGATCTTATAGATAAGGATAAGAAAGCAACCGAACAAGTTAAACATTTATATAAGGATATAGTAGAAGAGATATACAAGAAGGAAGTAGAAAATTGTATCAAGTTAAAAAAGAGTTTTGAAACCATTGAAAAGTTCAATTCTAATAATCGAAAGTATGTACTAAATGTACAAATGGAATATCCAAACTTGTTAGATCGATATGTTGAAGATTTAACAATTGAAGATATAAAACAACTGAAAAAAGATATTTTAGGATACGCTATTGAGAATGGATTAAGCCAATTAACAATCGGACATGTATTCACAAATATAGATCGTACTTTAAAATATTGTGCAGAGTCTATGTACATAGAAGATAAGATACCTAATAGTGTGTATATATCTACTAAGGGTGCTAAACCAAGAAGAAGATTAACAATCAAAAATTACCTACTAAAAGAGGAATTTGATTATATGATAAAAGTGTTTGATACACACTTTACATTCCTTCTTCGAGATGAAAGTCCTGAACAAACAGAATATAGAAAGAGATTGTATTATACATATTTCAATTGTGCATTTTATATGGGATTTCGTAAGGCAGAGGGCTTTGGAATGATGTGGGGTGATTATCAAGGAGAAAAGACGTATATCCGTTCTACCCTCAATACCAAAGCAGTAAAAAAACATCTGAAGACAGTAGGACAACGATTAATCGATCCTAAAACAGATGCGAGTATTCGAGAGATGCATACACCTAAAACAGTTCGAAAATGTCTAGATGAATGGAAAGAGCATTGTAAGTCTTTAGGAATGAATGTATCTGATACACAATACATATTTAGAGAATTAGGTGATGAACCATTCAACCCTACTACATTTGATAGAAGATTTTATAGAGTATTAGAGGTAAGTAAGGTACAGGTTACATTTGATAAAGATATTACACCACACGGTTTTAGACATAGTTGTTGCTCTTTCTTAATACAGAAATTAAGAGAAGCAGATCCAGAAATAAGTTTACGAGAGATAGAAATTGCAGTAGGTTCTTACTTAGGGCATTCCTCAGGAAAGATGGTTCATGAAGTGTATGGACATCTATATCCAGAGAAAGAAAAAAGCCTGATGAATCAGGTTTTAGACGAAATATAAGGAGTACACCAAATTTTTTTACCCTAGTTCGGGGGTACAAAAAGGGGGTACAAATTATGTGATATAAAAAAACACCGATAGAATCAGTGTTATTTGCTTAATGGCACGAAAGGTAGTATAAATATCGAACTTTAATAGGAATTATATAAGAAACCAACTATAAATTAGTTGGTTTTTTAGCATTTTAGTAAGATTCAATATTTATATTATTTTTTAACTAGCAATGTAAGTAATTTGGATTAATAGGCAAAAGGAGAAAAGAAAAATGGAAGAAAGAAAATTACAAGAGTTAAAGGAATTAATGGATGAATTTAAGGATAACAGATGTTCATATTCATATTTAAGGAAGGAATTATATGATTTTAGATCTAATTTATCATGGAAATATAATCATAGTACAAGTCAAAACATGATGCTAACTAAAGTGCAATATAAAAACTTACTATCTCAAGTAAATACTCTTTTAGAAGAACTAGAAGCATCATAAACGTAATTTACAAAAGTGAATAATCAGAAATCAATTGATATGTTAAAAGATTGTAAGGAGGAATAACATGATAAAGGTAAAAGACATAGTCAAATGTGATGAAGTTATATGTATAGTAAAAAGAATTATCGATTCAGAAGACGACTTAACTTATTACAAAGTAAAACCAGTTACATCTGATGCAATTGAAATATGGGCTACAGAAGATAAAATAACTCCTTTGATAAAAGTAAAAGATTTTATGATGGGATATTATGATTTACAGATCCATAATAAACAAGGCCAATACATAGGTTTAATTTGTAGTGCTGATTTCATTGATGACCAAGCAGATATTAAATTATTTGCTAATCGTAAAGTCTATTATGTATATAAGGATTTAGGAAGTACAAACGATCCAACTGCACCACTAAACTTAGTGGTGAATTATAAATGCTAAAAATATATGTATCTCAAAATTTTATGGCCATTCCTGGAGATTTGGAGAAATTGAGATACACAAAAGGAGTCAGCATATGAAAAGAAATTGCAAAGTAGATACAAGGACGTTAAAAACTATTGAAAAGAAGTCAAATAGAATAACTCAACTTTTAGAAAGACAGGAAAGAATACAAGAAGAAATTAGAGAAATACAAGAAGGTTGCAACTGGCTAAATTATCTTGGTCATGAAG
>JBKEBJ010000252.1:0-1819 GCA_047973105.1 Coprobacillaceae bacterium
AATTCAAAGTAACTTAGATTGGGAGTACGCAGGAGTTTATTCTGACATTGGTATATCGGGTGCAAACACTAAAAAACGTGATGAGTTTAATAGACTAATTGGAGATTGTGAACAAGGTAAAATTGACATAATTCTAACCAAATCAATATCAAGGTTTGCTAGAAATACGGTAGATTTACTTGAAAAAGTTAGATATTTAAAAACTTTAGGAGTTGAAGTAAGGTTCGAGAAAGAAAATATAAATTCACTTAGTTCTGACGGCGAGTTGATGTTATCGATACTTGCATCATTCGCCCAAGAAGAAGTATTTTCAATATCAGAAAATGTTAAATGGAGTTTGCGAAATAAGTTCAAAGATGGAACTATTGGTGGTAAAAACTCTAAGGTTTTTGGTTATAGATGGAATGGTGAGCAGTTTGTAATCGAACCAACAGAAGCTTTAGCCGTAAAAGAAATATTCAGACAATACATTGACGGGGTTCAAGTTACAGAAATATGTAGGTATTTAAACGATAATGGCATTAAGACCGTTTTAGGCAATGAATTTATACCTTGTAGCCTAAAATGTATCATTACGAATGAAATCTACTTCGGAGATCGATTAATGCAAAAATATTATATTGATAATCCAATAACCAAAAAAGCTATTAAGAACAATGGTGAGTTGCCACAGTACCTGCTTAAAGATTGTCACGAAGCTATTTTAGAACGAGAACTTTTTGAAAAAGTACAAGTTGAGATGAAAAGGCGTAATGACTTAGCTTTAAGACCTTATGCTTTTTCGGGTAAGATTAGATGTGAAAGTTGCGAAACTAATTATAAAAGAGCAATTACAAGAAATCAAAGTGTTAAGTGGGTTTGCAAATCTAAGCATAAAAAAGATAGGAGTTGTAAAAGTTTAAATTTAAAAGATGAAATTTTAGAGCGAATATCATCAGAAATTTTAGATTTAAAGGAATTTAACAGAGCAGTTTTTGATGAAAAGATTGAAAGAGTTACAGTTTTGAAAAATAATGATTTAAGATTTGAATTTTACGGAGGTGAAGTAAAACTATGGCAAGAAAAGTAATAACCATACCTCAAACAGTTAATATCAATTCATCAGTACCACTAATTGATAATAGAAAGCGTAGGGTTTGTGCCTATGCAAGAGTTTCTACTGATAGTGATGAACAACAGACAAGTTATGAGGCACAAGTTGATTACTATACAACTTACATAAAGGGTCGAGAAGATTGGGATTATATTGATACTTATGCAGACGAGGGAATATCAGGAACTTCTATTAAGAAACGTGATGAGTTTAACCGAATGATAAAAGATGCACTTAATGGTAATATAGACCTTATAATAACCAAGTCTGTATCAAGGTTTGCTAGGAATACAGTAGACAGTTTAACCACTATTAGACGATTAAAAGAGAAGAATGTGGAGTGCTATTTCGAGAAAGAAAATATCTGGACTTTCGATGGAAAAGGAGAATTGTTATTAACTATAATGTCGAGTTTGGCACAAGAAGAAAGTAGGTCGATATCTGAAAACGTTAAGTGGGGTGTGCGTAAAAAGTTCGCAGACGGTAAGGTTACTTTAAACTTTACACATTTCTTAGGCTATGACAAGGGCGATAATGGAAATCTAGTTGTTAACGAAGAACAAGCCGTAATAGTTCGGAAAATTTATAGACTTTTCCTTGACGGATTTACACCACACGCAATAGCAAAACAACTAACAGAAGAACAAATACCAACTCCAGCCGGAAAGGAAACATGGAGTAGAACTACAATTCTCAGAGTTTTACAAAATGAAAAGTACATAGGCT
>JBKEBJ010000306.1:0-7819 GCA_047973105.1 Coprobacillaceae bacterium
ATATTTTCATAAACAAGGTGTGCAATGTAAAGTTATTTCTGGCGATGATCCAATTACAGTTTCCTCTATCGCTAAAAAGGCTGGATTACATGGTGCAGATGCATATATTGATGCTACTACATTACATACTAAAGAAGAAATTAAAGAAGCAGTTAGTAAATATCATATTTTTGGTAGAGTTACCCCTAAACAAAAAAAGGAAATGGTTATTTGTTTAAAAGAACTAGGACATACGGTAGCAATGACTGGTGATGGTGTTAACGATGTACTTGCTTTTAAAGAAGCCGATTGTAGCATCGCTATGGCCGCTGGAAGTGACGCAGCTAAAAAAGCAGCTAATCTAGTTTTACTGGATAATAATTTTGATGCCATGCCGCATATTGTGAATGAAGGACGTAGAGTCATTAATAATATTAGTTTATCTGCATCTATGTTCTTAGTAAAAACTATTTTCTCAACTTTCATTGTTATAGTCACATTATTAGTTGGACAAACATATCCGTTTGAGCCTATTCAACTATCTGTCATTAGTGCTTGTTGTGTAGGTATTCCATCCTTTTTCTTAACTTATGAATCAAATTTTACAAGGGTAAAAGGAAGCTTCTTGAAGAATGTTATAGCTAATGCCTTTCCTCCAGCTCTTACAATTTCGGTTGGAACAAGTATTATTATGAATGTTGGCTTGTTTTTAGGAAATCCAAAAGATATGTTATCAACAATGTGTGTCATATTTACTGCATGGAATTATTTGTTAGCTTTAAAAACAATTTATTCACCATTAAGTACGTATCGAAAATATGTTATGTATTCTTGTCAACTATTATACTTTGTAGCCATGGTCGTTGGACAAGATATTCTAAGTTTAGGTGGTTTAGGATATATCGCTTTAATCATATTAGTTGGTATTCTAAATTTCTCAAGACTATTTCATGATATATCTAGATTTATCTTTGACTTTGGATATAAACAATTTGTTTCATATCGTTCTAAAAAGAAACACAATATAAATTCCTAATTATTACAAAAAGAATTAGACATTTACTTATTATGTTTAAAATATATCTATTTTCTCAATAGTATATGTACCTTTATCAATATATAGATATGCCATAGTAAGTGGTAAAGAAAATCTTTTTCTTCCACAACTTCCAGGATTTATATAGGTTATTCCATTTTCATTATAACAATCATACTTATGGGAATGACCATAAATAACTATTTGAATATCTTTTAAATCGTTTGGTATATCCATATATTGATGTGTCATATAAATAGAAACATCATGAATAGAAACTGTTTTATTGTATGGAATATTTTCTAAAGATGCATCATTATTTCCTCTAACTACAATCATGGGTGCAATCGTCTTTAATGTTTCTATAACACTAGGAGAAGTAACATCTCCTGCATGAAGAATATAATCACAACCTTTAATTTTTGTTAAAACATCATCTCGTAAGACATCATGAGTATCGGAAATTAATGCTATTTTCTTCATAATTTATTACTTCCTTTCGTAATATAGTAATATGATTATATATCATAATGTAAAAATTATGTAATATCTATTAAAAAATCATGCATAATATTTGTATTGATGTATAATGTATAGGTAATACTAAGACTAATAATGGGTGAAAAAATGAAAAAATATACAGGGTTAACAAAAGAAGAAGTTAAAAAAAGAATTGCAGAAGGTAAAGTGAATATTTCACCTAAGCCAATTGTAAAGAGTAATTTTCAGATTATTATAGGGCATGTATTTAATTTATTTAATGCCTATAATTTTATAATTGCGGCTGCCTTAGTTGCAGTACAAGCATATTCAAGTTTATTTTTTGTTGTTATAGTAGTCAGTAACACAGTTATTCGTGCTAGACAAGAAATTAAGTCTAAGAATATGGTTGCTAAACTTAATGTTATTGTAACACCAAAAATTAAAGTTATTCGTGATGAAGAAGAACAAACCATTCAAACAGAAGAAGTTGTTTTAGATGACATTATATATTATGAAACTGGAAATCAAATTGTTGCAGATGCTATAGTTTTAGGGGATAGTATTGAAGTAGATGAATCACTTTTAACTGGTGAGGCAGATCCAATTATGAAACATTTAGGTGATACTTTGTATTCTGGAAGTTTCGTTGTTGGTGGTGCATGTCATGCGAAAGTGAAACACGTTGGTATTGATAATTATGCCACTAAACTTACTAATGAAGCTAGAAATCGTAAACCAGTTTCTTCCGAATTAATCAATACTTTCAATAAAGTAACTAAAATTACTAGTTATTTCATTATACCAGTTAGTATTTTAATGTTGTATCAAGCATATATTGTTCGAGATCAATCTGTAACATCTACGATTGTAAATACCTCTACTGCCTTATTAGGTATGCTACCAAAAGGGTTAGTGCTATTAACAAGCGTTTCACTAGCTGCTAGTGTAGTTAAATTAGGAAAAATTAAGGTATTAGTACAAGAGATGTTTAGTATTGAAACATTGTCTCGTATTGATGTATTGTGTTTAGATAAAACAGGAACTCTAACAGAAGGAAAAATGACAGTTCAAAATGTTATTCCCATTGAAAATCAAACTACTTTTGATTTCACAGATACGATGCGTTCCTTTATTGCTGGATCATTAGATAACAATATAACATTTAGGACATTAGAATCATATTTTGGAGATGATGGTTCCTATCAAACTATTGATCGTGTTCCCTTCTCTTCTGCAAGAAAATGGAGTGCTGTAACCTTACAAGATATAGGTACAATTATCGTAGGAGCACCAGAAATGATTTTACCTAATTTAGTTTTAGATGAAGAAATCGAAAAATATAAAGCGATGGGAACACGTGTTTTATTAGTAGCTCATTTAAACGCATATTCAGATATTAAGGAAAATATTTCTAATTCTGTTCCAATTGCCGCTATCGTTATCCAAGATCCATTGCGTAAGGATGCTGAAAAAACATTACACTTTTTCAAAGAAAATGAAGTAAATGTCAAAGTTATATCTGGTGATAATCCAAAAACAGTTAGTGCTATTGCATCTCAAGCAGGCATTGAAAATGCAGAACATTATATTGATGCAACTACCTTAAAAACAGATGAAGACTTAGAAGAAGCAATAATGAATTATAATGTTATCGGTCGTGCTTCACCATACCAAAAACACAAAATGATTTTAACACTTCAAAAACATGGTCAAAAAGTAGCTATGACCGGTGATGGTGTTAATGATGTACTTGCTTTAAAAGATGCGGATGTTAGTATCGCAATGGGAAGTGGTTCAGATGCCGCTAAACAAATAGCGCAGTTCATACTAATTGATGAACGCTTAGAAACATTAGTAGAGGTTGTTCGTGAAGGAAGACTAGTAATCAATAATGTTACTCGATCTGCTTCTATGTATTACTTAAAAACAATTTATACTGTTTGCTTATCTGTTGTTTCTGTTTTATTAAATATTCCATATCCATTTATTCCATTCCAAATGACACTATTGGATATGTTTATTGAAGGTTTCCCTTCATTCATGATTCTATTTGAACGTAATATTTCAAAACCTAAAGAATCTATTGGTCAACACGCTTTACGTTTTTCATTACCAAACGCAATAACCATTGTTATAACCGTTGTTGCCATTCGGTTGTTAGCTCCTTATTTAGGAATTAACCTCTCTCAAATATTTACTGTTCTATACTTTACAACAGCGTTTATATCATTACATATGATATATCGTATTTATCGTCAATTGAACTGGTATCGAGCTGGTGTTTTAGTAGTTGATATTATTGGTTTTCTATTATCTGCCCCTATCTTTTGGCCATTATTAGAAATGCATCCAATCAATCAAAAGTTATTAATTATTATTATCGCAACAATTATTATGGAAATACCATGTATCATGATAATTTGTAGAATTGTTAATAATTATCTAGAACGTAAACAACCACAAAAAACATAAGTCATAACCCAACCATTAGAACGGTTGTGTTTTTAATAATGAAATCGAAGATTTAAATAAGATTAGAAAAAGTGTGTAATACTGTTAGTATTTACACACCTTTATCAATAAAGTTAATATGTCTTTTTTAAATTACCTTTATTTCTTATTGTTGCAATTACGATAATACCAGAAACAATTGTTAACATTAGATATGTATATAGTTGCATGTTATCTCCTGTTGTTGGTGTTTTGTTAATTGGATAATTTATAACTGGGCCAATAACAATCACTTCTTTATCTTTTCTTGTAACACTAAATTGTATTGGTGTACTATCGAGTTGATAACCTTTTGGTGCTGTTGTTTCAGTAAAACGATAGTTACCTTCTTCTATCGTCTGCAAAGTAAGCATACCATTATTATCAGTAATCAATTGTACATCTTCTAATATTCGTATCCATTTCCCATCTATGTCTTGTTTTTCTAATACGAACTCAGCACCAGATAATGTATTTCCTTTTTCATCTTGTTTAATTAATTTAATTTCATTTGTATGATTTAAGACAGATAATGAAATTGGTGTAATCTTGCCCTCATTATCCTTTTCAATTTCAAAAAGAATAGGTTTTTCATCTAATAAATAACCATTAGGTGCTACTTTTTCAATGAAACGATATTCGCCTACAGGTAAACTTTCGATTGAGATAATGCCATTATCATCTGTTGTTTTTGTATCCAATACAATCCATTTATTAATGCTTTCATCAAATCTTTCTAAATCAAATGTAGCACCTGGAAGTGATATATTATCCTCATTCACTTTTTCTAAAACAACCATAGATGGTTCATTGAAAAACTCATAGTGAATCATATCTTTGGTATCTTCACTATTCGATATAATAGAGATTGGTGTAGAATTCAAACTATATCCTGATGGTGCTTCTATTTCTACGAGATAGTACTCTACTCCCAGTGATAATCCACCAATTGATACTTTACCATCACTTCCACTGATAAATCGATTTTCTCTATGAATTGGAACTAGTTCCAATATATTAGTTGTTGGATTTTTCCACCATAATTGGAAAACTGCTCCTTCTAATGGTTTTTTTGTTTTAGAATCTAGTTTTATTAATTCAAATTGAGATGGATAATTAATATAATTATCTATTATTATTTCTGTTTGTTTTATATTAATATCATCAACTATAAACTCTTTTACCGTTGGGTCTTTCGCGTATCCTAAAGGAGCTTTCGTTTCTGAGATTCTATATTGTCCAATTCCTAATCCTAAAATTTCAACTAGACCATTTTCATCAGATGTAACTGATTCATTATCACGTATTAGTTCCCATCCTTTTGTAATAGTATTATATTTTTCTAACGTAAACACTGCACCAGATAAACCATTAATTCCTGTTTCATCATATTTATAAAAATGAATAACACTTGGGTCGTTATATACGACACCATCTACGGTATTTGTAATACTACTTGTTATTAACTTTCCATCCCCTATATTTCTACTAATTGAGAATTCATATTTAGTATTTTCATTTGGTTTATAGCCATCAGGTGTTACTGTTTCTTGAAAATAATAATTTCCTTCTCCCAATGCATTAATAACTACTTTTCCTTCACTATCACTTGTTATTGTATCGATCTTTTCATAATTACCTTCATTTGTTTCTTTAAATATAGTAAATATTGCATTTGATAAAGGTTTATTACTTATACGATCTTTTATATATATAACAACTTCACTTGGGATATTTAATATTTCGATAGTTGTATTAGTTGTATTTTCATCTAAATTAAATATATATGGATTTGGATTCAATAAGTTATATCCATCAATTGGAGATATTTCAACTAATTCATATTTACCACGAGGTAAACTAGAAAATTCGATAATTCCTTTTTCATTCGTTGTAATTTGATTACCAATTAATGTTTTAATGCCATTATGAATATAATATAACTCAAATACTACATTTCCTAATGGTTCTTTAGTGAGGGCATCTACCTTTTTAAATTTTATAGCACCAAGTGTCGCATGAATCCAACCTTCTCCACCACTTACTGCTACAGTAATAGTAGCGCCTTTATCCTGTTCATGAATTTCAACATTATTAAATAAAATACTTACATTATTCGATAATGTTACATTTGTTCCAGGCGTTTGATCAGTTATTACTGTTACTCCATAATTAATAATATATGGTTTAGTTATTGTTTGATAGTCATTAATAAAATGAACATCCATTTCCCATTCACCATTATTATCTTGATAATAGCTCACCGTATAATCTTGATTTAATATTAATGGATTAGCGTTTTCATCAATAGCGATATCACCTTTATTTGTAATAGTAGTTGGATATATAGTTAGCGTTGAAATATCAATGATTTGTTTATTACTTGGTTTATCTTTTACAATCACATCTTCTAACTTACTTTGACTAGGATTTATAGTAATGTTCCAACTAACAGATCCATCTATATTTTTAATACCTTGTTTTCCAATGTACTCACCACCATGAGCTACTGATACATCTGCATGTAATGTGTTATCATCTGTAAAGTCATTATGAAATAAAGCATCATTTGAATACACCTTACTTCCTATTAATTCTCCTTCTAATCTTGTTTGATATTCCATATAATATTGCGTAGTTGAATCACTATCTGGGATTTCAATATAAAGAATATCTCCATTTTCTAAGAATGGTTCAATGACAATAAATTCTGCCATTTCTTCTTGTGTTAGAGGTTCCCCCCTTTATTACTTCACCTGCTGCATTCTCACTGTAATGAAATATCTTAAGCGATCCTTTAACAAAGTTTTGAGGAGCTACAATTGGATCAAATAGGAAAGCATTTTGTAATCCAGTATGGGTATAGTTAATCGCTATATTCCAAGTAATTGTTTTATCTACTGCATTATAAACACCACTTTTCCCACCATTGTCAAATTGTTCATCTGTAGGAGTAATAGTAGCAGTATCTGTGCTTTTATGATTATTATCACTGTCATCATACCAATCAACAGTAGCAGTATTAATAATTTTATCCCCCAAACTAGCACCATCATATTGAACTGTAAATGTAATTAAAAATGAATGATTGGTAGTAGCGTATCCATTTAGTAATTGAATTGTAAATCCTTTAGAAGCACTATTTTCATATACGAAATCACCATTAATATTTGGTAAAGCAGTACCTAGTAAATTCTTTCCAGTATCACGATCTAACATTGTTAACGTATCTGGTAACAATTGTCCAGTAATATCTGAAAAACTATCTGTTAATAGCCAATTATGCATATTTTCTCTTAGGTTATTGACTTCAATTTGCCAAGTTACTGTATTGTTTTCAATATTATATCCAATGGCTCTTTTAATTACATTTTGTTGATTCACCTTGTGAGAAGCGTTTGTTGTATTATTATCACCATCATTTACTTCATTTTTAAAAATGGAGTTATCATCTAATATCCCTGAAACTTTAGTTGTATATTGTAAACTTAAGGTAGTAGATAAAGGATTATTACTTTTAATTGTGATACTTCCGTCATCATTGTTCTTCACTGTATAATCATCATTTATTGTAAGTGGATCACCATATGTATAAGTTCCGTTATCAAGAATAGTAACTGGACGAACAAGAATACTTTCTTTATCTAGAGTCATTCCTTTTGGAATAACATCAGTCAATGTAAAACCATCATTAATTATCGCTTCATCAAAATTATATTTTACTTCCCAAGTAACACTTTGACTTGTTGCATCATATCCAATAGAACTCTTTTCTAAGCGTTTTTTATAGACCGCATGTAAACTAGCACTTGCTTCTAACTCTTTTATTTC
>JBKEBJ010000308.1:0-11387 GCA_047973105.1 Coprobacillaceae bacterium
CCCATTAGAAGTACTAAAACTAATACAAGAGCAAAGTGAAGATTCCTTTATATTAGAGAGTAAGGAAAATAACAGTAGAGGACGTTATACGTTCTTAGGTTATCAACCAATACGCAAAATCACTAGTAAAAATGGAGTATTAAAAGTAGATGAAAAAATACTAAAAGATATTTCTCCTAAGAAATACATTAAAGATTTATTACAAACATATCATAGTCCTAAAATGAAGGAGTTACCTACATTTACAGGAGGACTAGTTGGATATTTTGCTTATGATTATGCAATGTATCAAGAAGAAACTCTATCTGCTAGTAATTTGGAAGAGGTAGATATAAATGATATTCAATTGTTGTTATATGATCAAATAATTTGTTTCGATCATTATAAACAAAAAATATTCTTAATTGTTAATGTAGATATTGAAGATTTAGAAAAACAATATATAACAGGAATAGGAAAATTAGAAGAGATGTATCAATTACTGCAAGAAGTTAGTACAAAATCAATTGAAAAGGTGCAGTTGAAAACAGATTTTACTCCCTTATATACGATAGACAAGTACTCTGAAATGATTCAAAAAGCAAAACATTATATACAAGAAGGAGATATCTTTCAAGTAGTATCATCGAATCGATTTGAGGCAAGAATGACAGGTAGTATGTTTGATGTATATCGAGTATTACGGACAACCAATCCATCACCATATATGTTTTATATAAAAGATAAGAAAATGGAAATTGTTGGAGCTTCTCCTGAAACATTAGTTAAAATGATTGATAATAAAATGTATACTTTTCCTTTAGCAGGAACTCGTGCACGAGGAAAAACAGAAATGGAAGATAAACAACTAAGAGAAGAATTATTACAAGATGAAAAAGAACTTGCAGAACATAATATGTTAGTTGATTTAGGAAGAAATGATATTGGAAAAATTAGCCAATTAGGAAGTGTAAAAGTAGAATCTTATCAAGATATTGAACTATACTCTCATGTAATGCATATTAGTTCAACAGTATCTGGGATATTGCAAAAGGATAAAGATAGTTTGGATGTTGTCGATGCCATTTTACCGGCAGGAACACTATCAGGTGCACCAAAGATTCGAGCAATGCAAATTATTGAAGAATTAGAAGAACATCGTCGTGGTCTATATGGCGGTGGTATCGGATATCTAGATTTCACAGGTAATTTGGATTTATGTATTGCCATTAGAATGGCCTATAAAGTTGATGATCGAGTATTTGTTCATGCAGGTGGAGGAATTGTGTATGATAGTGAGGAAGAATCTGAGTATCAAGAAACAATAAATAAATCTAAAGCAGTAATAGAGGCAATTAGATTAGCAGATGGAGGGATAGAGAATGATATTAATAATCGATAATTATGATAGTTTTGTATATAACTTATATCAATTTATTGGAGAATATCAAACGGATATCAAAGTCATTCGTAACAATGCCTTAACACTGTCACAAATAATTGACTTAAATCCACAAAAAATCATCTTGTCTCCTGGTCCAGGACGTCCTAAGGAAGCAGGTGTGATGGAAGAAGTAATTGCATACTTCTATAATAAAGTACCAATATTGGGAATTTGTTTAGGGCACCAAGCAATATGTGAAGTATTTGGAAGTACGATCACATATGCTAAGAAGATTATGCATGGTAAAGTATCAAAGATTAAAGTAATGAAAGAAAATATTTTATTAGACGAAGAACATCAAGTTGCAAGATACCACTCATTAGTAGCTGATGAAAATACAATAAAAAAACCATTACAGATTATCGCTAGAAGTGAGGATGGTGAAGTTATGGCAGTACAACATATGGAGTATCCAGTGTATGGATTACAGTTTCATCCGGAATCCATATTAACAATAAATGGAAAACAAATTATTAAGAACTTTATAAAGGGGGAAGAAAAATGATTAGAGAAGCAATTCTAAAAATATCTGATAAACAAGATTTAACAAGAGAAGAAGCAAAAGCTTGTATGCATGAAATTATGAATGGTGAAGCAACAGAGATACAAATGAGTGCATATATTACGGCTTTAAGTTTAAAAGGGGAAACCATTGATGAAATAACTGGTTCAGCAGCAGGAATGAGAGAACATTGTATAAAACTACTACATGATCAACAAGTATTAGAAATTGTAGGTACAGGTGGAGACAAATCAAATTCATTCAATATATCAACGACCTCTTCTTTGATTATTGCAGCTGCAGGAGTTGCAGTAGCAAAACATGGAAATCGAGCGGCTAGCAGTAAAAGTGGGTCAGCAGATGTCCTGGACGCATTAGGGGTAAATATTGATATCTCACCAGAAAAAAGTGCGAAAGTATTAGAGAAGACAAATATTTGTTTCTTGTTTGCTCAAAATTATCATATTGCAATGAAATATATTGCCCCAGTTAGAAAAGAATTGGGAATTCGTACAGTATTTAATATACTAGGGCCACTGACAAATCCAGCCGGTGCTAACTTTCAAGTAATGGGGGTATATGATGAAACATTGGTTGAACCATTAGCACAAGTATTATGTAATTTAGGAGTACAAAGAGCGATGGTTGTTTATGGCCAAGATTGTTTAGATGAGATTTCTATCTCTGCTGCAACAACCGTATGTGAAGTAAAGGATGGAACATTTACACGTTATACAATTCAACCAGAAGATTTTGGACTATTAAGATGTAACAAAGAAGATATCGTGGGTGGTACACCAAAAGAAAATGCAGCGATTACCCGCGCAATTTTAGATGGAGAATTAGGACCACGAAGAGATGCAGTGATTTTAAATGCAGCAGCTGGTTTATATGTAGCTTCAAAAGTATCAAGTCTTAAAGAAGGTGTTGAAATGGTAAAAGAAATAATTGATAGTGGTAAAGCGAAACAAAAATTAGAAGAGTTTATTGAAGCAACAAATTAATGTGAGGTGAAAAAAATGATTTTAGATACAATTGTTGAAAAAATAAAAGAAAGAGTAATAGAAGCTAAGAAACAAAAATCATTATTAGAAATAAAAAAAGAGGTAGAGAAATTACCTGTGAATATAGATTTTCCATTTGAAAAAGCTTTAAAAAAGGAAGGGGTATCTTTCATTCTAGAAGTCAAGAAAGCCTCTCCATCAAAAGGAGATATTGTTGATTCCTTTGACTATTTAACAATAGCTAAGGAATATGAGTCGATAGGTGCTAGTGCTATTTCAGTATTAACGGAACCTTATTTCTTTAAAGGAAATAACCGATATTTACAAGAAATAGCCCAAACAGTTGCAGTTCCTCTTTTGCGTAAAGACTTTATTGTCGATGAATATATGATTTATGAAGCAAAACTGTTTGGTGCTAGCGCTATCTTATTAATATGTAGTGTTCTAAAAGAGGAAGAAATGAAAAAATATCTTACATTGGCACATGCCTTAGGACTTAGTTGTTTAGTTGAAACACATGATGAACAAGAAATAGCTATGGCACTTTCTATAGGGGCTAGAATTATTGGAGTTAATAATCGTAATCTAAAAGACTTTAGTGTTGATATTACAAATAGTGTTCGTAAGCGAGAATTAGTACCAAAGGATATAATATTTGTATCAGAAAGTGGAATTACTTCAAATGCAGATATTAAAGTATTGGAACAAAATCATATAGATGCAGTATTGATAGGTGAAACTATTATGAAATCTCAAAACAAACAAGAGATGTTACATCAATTGCAGGGAAAAGAATGAAACAGATAAAGATATGTGGTTTATCTAGGAAAGAGGATATAAAATATGTCAATAAATATAAACCACAATATATTGGGATTGTATTCGCTAATAGTAAAAGACAAGTTACTTTAGAACAAGCAAAATACTTATATGATTTATTAGATTCTGATATTATCGCTGTTGGTGTTTTCGTAAACGAAGAGTTAAATAGGGTAGTTGAAATAGTGAATAGTGGATGTATAGATATTGTTCAATTACATGGACAAGAGGATGCGGATTATATTCAAAAACTAAAACAACAATGTACAATAAAAATAATTAAAGCAATTAATGTTAAACAAAAAGAAGATATGAAAAACATTCACTATGATGTGGATTACTATTTGTTAGACGGTGCTACGAGTGGAAGTGGCGAAAGCTTTGATTGGAGTTATATTACCACATTAGATAAACCGTATTTTCTGGCTGGTGGAATATCTTTAGATAATTTAGATAAAGCATTATTAGTACCTAGCTATGGAATAGATATTAGTAGTGGTGTTGAGACGAATAGTAGTAAAGATGAGAAGAAAATTAAAGAAGTTATAAGGAGGATACGTAATGAAAGCAGGTAGATTTGGTGAACATGGTGGACAATATATTCCAGAGACACTTATGAATGAAGTTAAACAATTAGAAAAAAAATATGAAGAATATAAAATGGATGCAGAATTCAATAATGAATTAAATGCATTATTAAAGGAGTATGCTGGAAGACCATCGTTATTATATTATGCAAAAAAGATGAGTGAAGATTTAGGTGGCGCAAAGATTTATTTGAAAAGAGAAGATTTAAATCATACTGGATCACATAAAATCAACAATGTTCTAGGTCAGGTATTAATGGCTAAGAAGATGGGGAAAACAAGAGTTATTGCAGAAACTGGTGCCGGACAACATGGTGTTGCAACAGCAACAGCCGCTGCTCTATTAGGACTAGATTGTGAAATATTTATGGGGAAAGAAGATACCGACAGACAAGCGTTAAATGTATATCGTATGGAATTATTAGGTGCCAAGGTTCACAGTGTAACGAGTGGAACTATGACTTTAAAAGACGCTGTTAATGAGACGATGCGTGAATGGACAAGACGTGTAGAAGATACACTATATGTTCTTGGTTCGGTTATGGGACCTCATCCTTTCCCAACTATTGTTAGGGACTTTCAGAGTGTTATATCGAAAGAAGCAAAAGAACAGATTCTAAAAGTAGAAGGAAAATTGCCAAAAGCAGTAGTTGCTTGTGTTGGCGGAGGAAGTAATGCTATGGGAGCTTTCTATAACTTCCTTGATGATAAAGAAGTACAATTAATTGGTTGTGAAGCAGCGGGTAAAGGAGTTGATACAGCTTTACATGCGGCAACATTAGCTAAAGGAGAAATCGGTGTTTTCCATGGAATGAAATCTTATTTCTGTCAAGATGAGGCGGGACAAATAGCCCCTGTATATTCTATTTCGGCTGGCTTAGATTATCCTGGTATTGGTCCAGAGCATGCATATTTACATGATATTGAAAGAGCGAAATATGTTCCAATTAGTGATGACGAAGCAGTTGAAGCTTTTACGTACTTAGCTAGAACAGAAGGAATTATATGTGCTATTGAAAGTGCACATGCAGTTGCTTATGCAATGAAGATTGCAGGCACAATGGATAAAAATGATAGTATGATTATTTGTTTATCCGGTAGAGGAGATAAAGACGTAGCAGCGATTGCTAGATATCAGGGGGTAGATATTCATGAGTAATATACATCAAGCATTTAATAATAAAAAAGCATTTATTGGTTTTATCACTGGTGGTGATGGTGGCATAGATGCTAGTGTTTCCTATATTTTAGAAATGGAAAGAGCAGGAGCTTCTTTAGTAGAAATAGGGATTCCTTTTAGTGATCCAATTGCTGAAGGACCAGTTATTCAAAGAGCAAATTTACGTGCCTTATCAATAGGCATAACTATCCATGATATGTTCACTATTGTAAAAAAGGTTCGTGAAGTAACAAATATTCCTTTAGTATTCTTAACGTATCTAAATCCAGTGTTTCATTATGGATATGATAGTTTCTTTAAGAAATGTAAGGAGCATCAAGTAGATGGAATTATTATTCCTGACTTACCATATGAGGAGAAAGCAGAAGTAGAAGAGGTTAGTAAAGTATATGATGTTGATTTAATTTCTTTAATAGCACCAACATCAAAAGAAAGAATGCAAATGATTGCTAAAGAGGCAAAAGGATTTATCTATTTAGTTTCTTCTTTAGGAGTTACAGGAATGCGTAGTCAAATTACTACAAATATTGAAGAAATGATAACAAGTATAAAAGAAGTAACGGATATACCAATAGCTGTTGGTTTTGGGATTAACACACCAAAGCAAGTGGAAAAATACACTAAAATTGCAGATGGTGTAATTGTTGGAAGTGCTATTGTTAATATTGTGGAAGAACATGCAAGAGTTGCAGATAAAGAAATATATAAATATGTGAAAAATATGGTTAAAGTAATATAGGTAAATCGAGGGATAAAGGCAGTATAATCGCTTATTTTAATATAAAATCAATATTCCAGCTCACACAAAATAACAAATATAGTCATAATATGCTATAAATTAGTGAAAAAATGTGCATATAATTTGAGTGTATATGTGCTAATATGTTACAATAAGTTATAATCAATGTTGGGAGGTGAAAAATATGTGGGTTGAAATAGTACAATATTGGCTAGGTGCTGTCTATAATTTCTTTAATATATTCAAATAAGAATAATTTCAAAAAAAGATGAATCATCAATTTCATCTTTTTTTATTTCTAAACAATAAATATCATTTTACGCTAATATGTTATATGAGATAAAAATAGATTCCCATAAAGCTATGCAAAAACTCTAATTTCTAATATATAATATCTACAATTATGGTATACTAGAAAAGATGGAGAAACGAGTATGAAAAAGTTATATAAAATAGTATTGGCATTAATTTTAACTTTTACATTGGTAGGATGTACTAGTGATAATAAGAGTGAAAAAGAGGATTTCACTAAGTTTGTAGAGGAATTGCCAGCACTATTAGCAGGAACTAATGGATTTGATTTAAATTATACTTTTCATAATCCAAGTGCATATGGTATTGATAAAGAAGTAGGAGATATAGAGGCAGCTACTACTAAGGAATATGAAGAATCATTTACAGAATGTAAAGATTTGTTAAAAGAACTAGAAGCTTTTGATTATGATAGTTTAACAAAAGAACAACAAGAGGACTATGATGTTTTAAAAGATTATTTAGAAAGACAGTTATTGTTAGAAGATTATGTATACTTTGATAATAATTATTTAGGTAGTTATATTGGAATGCAGGCTCAACTACCAATCATTTTATTGGAGTTTGAATTACATGATAAACAAGATTTAGAAACGTATTTAAATGTTTTAAAAACAGCACCAGAAGCATTTAAAGGGTATGCAGATATTGAACGTGAACGTCAAGATGAAGGTGTTGGGATGTCACAAGTTTTATTAGATGGTGTAATAGAACAATGTGAGAACTTCGCTAATGGAGATGTTACTTTCTTAGTGGATGAAATGAATGATAAAATCGATGCTGCAGAGTTTTTAAGTGATGCAGAAAAGGAAGAAGCAAAAATAAATAATGAATCGTATACAAAGAATGAATTTGTTCAAGCTTATACGACATTGAAAGAAGAACTACAAAGCATTACTCCTGATAAGGCAGATGGAGGTATTGCAGATCAAGAAAATGGTCAAGAGTATTATGAAGCATTATTTCAAAATCAATGCGGTTTTGATTGGACAATTGACGAATTAGAAGATTACTTAGAAGAAAAAGAATCAGAATACATGTCTGTAGTTTATAAAGCAATGCTTAAGGATCCAAGTATAGAAACTACAATGTTTGGACAATCATATGGAACATTTAATAGTGCAGAAGAAAATATTGATTATTTAGCTGATAAATATACAGAATATTTCCCAGATGCTGGAATGATGAAGTATCGTGTTGTAGATATTCCAGAATCAATGCAAGAAAACTTCTCACCAGCTGCATATTTAACAAGTCGTATTGATCGTCAAGATGATGAGCCTTTATTAATATTGATTAATGGAGAATATGAAAGTTCAAATTTTTCAACAATTGCTCATGAAGGTTATCCAGGACATATGTATCAAGATTGTTATTTCCAACAATTAGATGTTTCATCGTTTAGATATCTATTAAGTTGTAAAGGGTATGCAGAAGGTTGGGCAACATATATTGAAGGACAAGCACATTGGTTTACTCAAGAGGATAATGAAGACATTTTAGAAGTCTATGAAGATTACCAAAAGCTAAATCATGCGATGATGGCAAAATGGGATATTAATATTAATTATCATGGAATGACTCGCGAGGAATTTAAAGCCGAAATAGAAAGCATGTATGGGGAAGGCGTTTTAACAGATGAGGAATTATATGATCAATATAATATCTTATTAGAAAACCCTACTAACTATTTAATGTATTTTGTAAATGGATTATATATGGATGAATTATATAACAAAGCAGAAGAAGAATTAGGAAAAGATTTTGATCAAGTTGAGTTTCATGAAGTAATATTAGATATCGGTTCTGTTAGTATGACGCTATTAACAGAAAAAGTAGATGCATATATCGAAGAAAATAAATAATCTAAGGAGATCCTGTTGTTCTAATGAACAATGGGGTCTTTTTTATGTTATAATGCGAGTAATGAGAAATACTAATAGTAGGAGAATATATAATGGAAGTACATGAAATAGCAGCTGTATATAATAAAGATTCAAAGATTCTAATATTAGGATCTTTTCCCTCCGTTATGTCAAGAGAAGGAAATTTCTTTTATCATCATCCACAAAATAGATTTTGGAAAGTAGTAGCATATATTTGTGAACAAGAGGAACCAAAAACAATAGAAGAAAAGAAACAACTATTGTTACGAAACCAAATTGCTTTATGGGATGTCATTCATAGTTGTACAATTACAGGCTCTAGTGATCAAAGTATTGAGAATGTTGTTGTTAATGACATTATGCCATTAATAAATCAAAGTAAAATTAAATATATTTTTACTAATGGAACATTAGCCACTAAGTTATATCATAAACATATGGAAAAAATCACTGATATTAAAGCTACATCATTGCCATCAACAAGTTCCGCTAATGCCCGATACTCATTGGATAAATTGAAACAAACTTGGAAACAAAAAATAGAGGAAATTCAATGAGAAGTATGATCGAACATATTCATCAACAGATATTGAATAAAAGAGTAGGTACAGCAATTGATTTCACAATGGGGAACGGTCATGATACATTGGTTTTAAGTAAAATAGCCGATATTGTATATAGTTTTGATATTCAGGAATTAGCGTTACAAGAGACAAGAAAGCGATTATCAGATGTTTCTCATGTTAAATTAATTCAGGATAATCACTTATATTTTGATAACTATGTACAAGCATTTGATTTAGGAATTTTTAATTTAGGGTATTTACCTAATGGAAATCATGAGATTACAACAATTGCAGGTACTACTTTTGAGACTATTAAAAAGGCAATACAGTTATTAAATATGGAAGGCTTTTTATATATTGTTGTATATATAGGACACAAAGAAGGGCAAAAAGAAAGTGAAATAATTCAGTCATATGTTAAACAATTACATCATAAAGATTACAATATAGCTATGTTTACGATGTTAAATAAGTCATATGCACCGTATGTGATTGAAATAGAAAAAAGAAAAATATAAAAGAATAAGCAAGTTGTTTTATCAAAGAGAATTGAAGATATATATAATTTATGTTATAGTATGAAAGAATTTGAAAACAAAGGGGATTTAAACTATGGATAACTTTTTAAAATTAGTATTAGCGTTTATTCTGGGACTTGTTTTTGTTATAATCGCTATGCCTAAAGTCATTCCGTTTTTGCATAAAATGAAATTTGGTCAAGTGGAAAGAGAAGAAGGCTTACAATCACATAAAGCAAAAGGTGGAACACCAACAATGGGAGGAATCGTATTTATTATTGCGAGTATAATTGCAGTAATGATAATTAACTATAATTCTTTATCGTCACCAGTGCTTTGGTTGACAACATTGATGTTAGTTGGATATGGGGCTATTGGATTTGTTGATGATGCTATTATTGTTGTAAGAAAACATAACCAAGGATTACCAGCTTGGGCAAAATATTTAGCTCAATCATTATTAGCAGTACTATTTTACTTTTTAGCTAGAGAATTTGTTCCTGGTTTTACATCAGTAATAACAATTCCATTGTTACATAATACAGTAGACTTAGGTTGGTTATATCCAGTCCTTATCTATTTTATGTTTACTGCAACAACGAATGGAGTGAATTTATCAGATGGATTAGATGGATTAGCTACTGGATTAAGTAGTATCGCTATTGCACCATTTGTTATCATCGCTATTATGGTAAAAGATTATGTTGTTGCTAGTTATGCAATGGCAATGATTGGAGCTTTACTTGGATTCATGTTTTTTAATTATAATCCGGCTAAGATTTTTATGGGAGATGTAGGTTCTCTTGGATTAGGTGGTTTTATTGCTACATTAGCGATATTTACAAAACAAGAAATTTTATTAGTTTTAATTGGTGGTGTCTTTGTTATGGAAACACTATCTGTAATTATACAAGTATTATCTTTTAAAATTCGTGGAAAACGTGTCTTTAAAATGGCGCCTATACATCATCACTTTGAGATGTTAGGGTGGTCTGAACCACAAGTAGTTTTATCATTTTGGTTTATGGGATTTATTTGTGGTATCTTAGGAATTGTTATAGGAGTGCTATAATATGTTAACAGGAAAAAAAGTATTAGTTATCGGTCTTGCTAAAAGTGGCAAGGCCGCTGTTAGATTATTGTCAAGATTGAATGCGACAATTACGATTAATGCTAGTCAGACAATAGAAGAAATGGAAGACTATCAAACATATGTAAATGAAGGTATTGAAGTTGTTGCTGGAGGTCATCCAGAAGAAGTATTTGAAAGAGATTTTGATTTTGTTGTTAAAAATCCAGGTATTAATTATCATAAGCCTTTTATCTTACGTTTAAAAGAAAGAGGAATACCTGTTTATACAGAGATTGAATTAGGGTATCAAGTAGCTAAGAAACAAAATTATATTGCAGTAACAGGTACAAATGGAAAAACAACAACGGTATCTTTGTTATATGATATTTTAAAAGCGCAATATACCAATGTTCATTTAGCTGGCAATGTAGGAACACCATTGTGTGATATTGTGCTAGATGCCAATTTACTAGAAGAAGAAAATCATTATATTGTTATTGAGATGAGTAATTATCAATTATTAGATATTGATACATTTACACCAACCGTATCCACTATTATGAATTTAACACCAGATCATTTAGATTATATGGATAGTTTAGAAGAATATTATGCTTCCAAAACAAATATCTATAAAAACCAAACAATACAACCATTTATTTATAATACTGATGATCAAACAATTACAGAATACTTAGGAAAATATCCTATTCATTGTCCAATGATTACTATGTCATTGCATAATGAGGCAGATTGTTATATTGAAAATGATAACATTG
>JBKEBJ010000325.1:0-10674 GCA_047973105.1 Coprobacillaceae bacterium
AATAACAGATGTTGATTATAAAGCTGTTGTTGTTGATGAAGAAGGCAGTGATGGTAAAGTCATTGTCACCGAACGATTAACTTACGATATTCATGCTATGTCTGAAGATAACCCTTTTTGGGAACTATGGCGTGATCTTCCTGAAGAATATATTGATGGTGTAAAAGTTGAATATAAAGTTAATTCTGTAAAACAAATATTTGAAGATGGCAGTGAATTGGAATATCAGGAAAGTCCAAATTTATATTGGGAAGATTATGACTATACTGGTGATTATGGCTTTGGTGGTCCAGATAATTGGTATCATAGTGAAGGTCCTTATAGTGAATCTTCAAGACAATATGAATGTGTATTCTTTTATATTGATGGTATCTATCGTGATACTGTAACATTTGAAATAGAATATGAAATGTATAACGCATCATTACGTTATAATGATTGTTCTGAACTATATTTAGCAATGTATTCTGAAGAATCCATTAAGCATTTAAATTCTTTTACAGGGGAGATTTTAATTCCTGAGGATAAGATGCCAAGTTCTAATAATTACTACGCGAATACATATGGTACAAACTCGCACGCTTTTCCTTTTGAAGAGTCTGTTAGTAAAAATCCAGGATATTATACTTTCTCTTTTGATTTAGAGGCATCAGATTTAAAATTCAATGCCAATAATCAATACATTGAATTTGCATTAGTATCTTATGGAGAAGATAAACATAAATTTACTGAGTATGCTTCTAAAAATACTTATTATTATGATGATGTTTTAGATGAACTTGAAGAAGAACAAGCAGAATATGATGCCATTCCTGCCAAGTGGCAAAAAATGAAAGTTAGTACATTAACAGTATCTGTAGTAAGTTCATTTTTAATACTAGGTCTTACCTTTGTTATTATTAGAAGAATTAAAAAGAAACATGCTTTTTATAAGTCAACTATGGAAGTTGAATATTTTAGAGATATTCCTAGTGACCTTGATCCTAGCTTTGCGGCAGAATTAGTTTTTTGTAAACATAAAAAATCAGATACTATTGATGATAAGTATTCGGCAACAATGTTGAGCCTAGTTCATAAAGGATATATTGGTTTAGAACGTATCAATTCCAATAGGAGTTGGGATTTTAACAACATGAAAATGATTATCAAGTATAATCCTACTGTTTTACAACCTGAGGATGTTACTGCTACAAATGTTGAATCACAACCTTTAATTTTACAACCTACAGAGGAACCTCAAATACAACAAGATGCTTCTAGTAAAGAACAAGCTTTAAATATGAAGCCACTTACCCCAACAGAAGATCAATACTTCAAATTAATTTTAAGACATTCAAAGGGAGTAGAAATAACATTGCGTTCTTTCCAAAATAAGGTATCTAATGATTATGAGTATACAAATACATTTGTTAGACTGATAAAGGTTTCTTTAACTACCATAGGCGTATCCAATGGTTACTTTCAAAAACTAGCTTATAAACAGCCAAAAGAACAAGCTAACAGATGGAGTACTGTATTTTGGATATTTGGTCTTCTATTCATAACTGTTGCGAATTTTATTTCTTATCAAACATATTTAGGTTTTGCGTTTGGATCGTTCTTTATTTTAGGGTTTACATGTATAGTATCTGCTATATATCTTTCCATAAGAGCTAAAAAGTTTATTCTACTTACGCAGTTTGGTGAAGATGAGTACGCTAAATGGCGTGGCTTATACAACTTCTTAAATAGTGAAACTCTTATGAAAGAAAAAACGGTTATTGATATTGTTCTTTGGGAACAGTATTTAATATATGCGACAGCCTTTGGGATATCTGAAAAGGTGATCAAAGCACTTCAAATACGATGTCCAAATATTGAAACAAGTCCGATTCTTAGCAATCCATATTATCGTTCTAGAGCCTTCCGTATCGGTAGTCGTTCTTTTAGAACAGCAACTCGCAGTGCTGCCCGTACTTCCCGAAGTGGTAGTTGGCATGGCGGATATGGTGGCGGAGGAAGAGGTGGTGGAGGCGGTGGCGGTGGCCATTAGCCTTACTCTACAAATCATATATAAAAGGAGAAAAATGTTTGTAAACAAATTTCTCCTTTTTTATTCAACAAAAATGTCTTTAACTTGTAGATTCGAATAATCTATCTTAAGTTCTTTTTCTATAATTTCTCATTCAAATGTTTTATATATTGTTTTTGAAATATATTTCTCTGCAACTTTTAATATATACTTATAATCTATAATGTCATCTGGAAGATAAAACCCACCCTTATCCTTATTCTTTATCATCCAACAAACTGCTGCTAGTGCTGACATAGCTACAGGTGTGATAGTTGGTGTTTGCCAGAAAGAATCCTTTTTCTTCTTATATAGAAAAGAAGGTTCTATGCGATTTCCAACCCATACAGGATCAAAATTGTCTCCAATAAGCAATACTCCTACATGCTCTGTTCCTGATGCAATATGTTCCTTATAAACAATTTCTTGTTGTTTGGGATATACATGCCCTCTAATAATTATTTGCCCATTTTCATTCTCTGAGTCCATTGGTTTTTTTTGATCTGGGATAGGATAATCATTTACTTTTGATGTACTTAAATATGTATTTGCTAAGTCACATGGAGTATATATAAACATTACTGATGGACGATAAACTAGTTCATTATTATGTTTAACCTCTAACCCTTTAGCTATTGTTATTGTTTCTTCATGAGGCACTAAGTAACCCTCAAACAGCCCACCTGGATAATAAGTACGGCACTTCTTTTCTGTCGCAATATCTTTGAATTCTAAAAAACCATTTACCACATCAATATTCTTACATTCATCTGCAAAATCGATTTCCTCATGATTTCCAATATTAATTGTTGCCTCTGTTAACATTTCAAATAGAAATGTATCTACACACCAAGTATTAGCTAAGGTATTATCTGGAAAAATATTCTTTATTTTTTGTGAATCAATATCGTTTACGTGAATCATTTTAATACCTAGTACTTGAGCTGCCTCATTGAATTTATTTTGAGCAAGTAATTTCTTAAGCTGCTTATTTTTTTTATGTTGAGTTTTAATAATATATTCAATTCCCGCTTTCACAAAATGTGAAACTAAACCAGGGTTATTTCCATGTTGTAAAACAATAGGATATTTGCATGTTAAAGGATTATTATAATGTTTTTCTTTAACTGTACTCAAAAATCTATCTTGTTCAAAAATATTAAGCCAATTTTCTGGCCAATCTGCTACTCCTGTATTAAGATACATAATATTTTTCTGGGCACACCAATCACAAATATCGCTTGTTCCTACAGTATCTGCAAAATCGATTAATAAATCACCACTATTCAAATACTTCTTGAATATTGATTGAAAGTTCTCTTTTGTAATTTCACAGGTTATAAAATTCACTACTAATCCACCAAGATTAGCGTAGTCATGAAACTCTTCTGTGTATCTAGTAATAACAAAATAATTATTTTCATCAAATTTTATTTCTTTTGAAACTTTTTCATAAAAGCTTTTACCAACAGCACCAAAGCCAAACTGTACAATCTTTCCTTCAAATTTTATCATAGAATATCTCCCTTCTTACAATACTAAAATACTATTATTTTGGTTTACGTGAAGGGCTTTTAATTGTCACTTTTTTAGGTTCTTCATATCCGTTAGTAAAAAGAATTGTGATTCCCTTTTGTTGAAACTTAAATACTATTTTCGCTATATCCTTATGAACTATATTACCTCTAATAATAATTTTTTCAATTCCATTTTTTAAAAAATAATTTGCAGATGGAATATCTTGAGCATATACATCCCAACTATTATCAAAGATAGAAACATCCATTTTAAAACGATGCATACGATTACTATCTATTAGAAACACTGGTGGAGCCTCTTTATCTATATTTACTTTTTGAAGCTCATATGCTCCCCATACTAAAGCACTTTCAATATGATTATCCACTAGTGCCATAGCGTTGTCTTGTGCCTGTGTTCCATTATAAATAGGAATAGGTCGATAGCCTAGTTTTGATAAAGCCAGTCCTTCTTCAATACTTGCATGACCAGGTAAATCAAGAATAATTGCGATATTTTCTTGTAGGGTATGTATGTAATTGATATCTGGCATTATAAAATTTGTTGCTGAATATTGTTTATGTGCATCATGTATTGATACAAAAGGAACGGGTCTAATCCAATCTATCCATTTGGCACCTATTGGTGACCACATTTTAAATATCTCTCTTCCGATCATTTTTTACTCCTTTTCTATCAATACTGGAATATCTTCAGCATTGGAATCTATACGTGGAGTTTTACTCATTCTGGCGTAATATCCAGCGGCTTTTCCTTCCACACTATATGCACCAAGACATACATGAAAACTCTCTCCATTTTCACTTAATAAAGGTTTACTAATAAATTTTTTCTGTGCTAGATACTTCTTAGGATGTCTTTTAACATCTTTCATTATTTCCTCATATTCATCATCCCGACAAGCTTCCTTTATCGATATTTTTTCTCCAACACGACCATAAGCAGGTTTATATATATACCCTTCCTTATTTTTTGAATCTTTAACTTCTATTGTTTCAGGTAGTAATTTTCTCCAAGTAGATAAATTAATCCCATTTTCTTCAAGTGTATCCCATATAAGAGGAAATCGCTTTGTTTGAGCGAATATCGCAATGTGATGATTACAAGATGGTGTTATCGTATCAAAGTATCCTTGCCAATGTTTAGGTTTAATATCTTTAAGCCATTCTATTGGTGTAAACCTAAATATCGCATCCACTTCACCTTCATTACCATCAAGTATACTAATTGCTCTATTATTTTTAAATCGTAAATGATCTGCAGCAGCATATATTGGCTGAAACCCCTTTGTTTTTAATGTATCACCTAAAAATTGCATTACCTGTCTATCATCACTATATGAAGTACAATGAACAAACATTATTTTACCATTTGCTTTAACCTTTTTAGAAATAGCCTCTACCATAACATTTCCAAAGTTTTTATATTTATATTTTCTACCTTCAAATAATTTAGCAGCTGTTTCTGGCATTAAAGATGCTTCTGCGAAACCTCCTGGTACATCACTATTAACTTCACTTATTACAAAATTATCATCTATTGTTGGATGAAAATCATATCTAGTAAGTCGAATATGTTTGTTGGCTTGATAATTCTTCATCATTTTTAATTCTCTTTTAACTTCCTTTGGAAGATTTAAATTTTTAGCTACATTTAAATTACGATTTAAAAACTCTTCTGCCTCAATCGTTTCTTTATCAATCATTTCTGTTAACTTCTCTAATTCTTTATGTTCTTCTTCTGTAATAACTAAGACATGTTTCGCTATTGTATTATTATCTAGGAATTGTGGATCCCATTTATAACAATTAAACATAATATCTAGTCTATAATCATCATATTTATCTTTAGGTATAGCTATTAATTTCATTATAATCACCAGTTCAATTATATAGTATTTAGATGGTTTGTACAATTAAACTAAAACAATATACAATGCGTAGTATTACTGTTATATTTTGATTTTCTATCTACTATGATATACTATAACCAGATAAACTAGTTAATTAAAGAAAAGGGAGATAGTATATATGGATAGTGAAATAATTATAAAAGGTATGGCTATATTAATTATAGTCTTTGCGATATTTATTATTAGCTTAGGGGGTACGAGGGATTCCTTTTATGAAAGATAGAGGTAAATATAATCATATTAAACCTGAACAAATACCTAAAAGGACTGCATTACTATTAAATCTCATGATTGGTTCTGTAATGATTATTTTTGCTTTATCAGTGTTTTTTCCTATAATATTAAAATATTCTCTTTTTATGATGATAGGTGTTATTTTTGTTTTTTTAATCGTTCTTCTAGCTGGAAACAAATGATATTCTTACTTATATAAAATAAAGTCACGTTAGATCAACTGGATATTGATTTAACGTGCTTTTTTATTTAATCTTTGTAGTAATTAAGATATATTATATCATTTTATTATTTACTATTATTTCATTGAATCTAACTGTTTTTTTGAGTCACAGAATACTTGCCATAATACTATTCTTTTATTTTTTGTTATGACTTTCCATGCGGCTGGAAATTCCCAATACTTTTCTTTATTACCTAAATATGAGGCACTTGCCTTTCCTAATATCACCGCAAAATTATCATTATCTACATATTCATTAATGTCAATGTAATAATCTGGAAACCATTCAAAGTATCCTTTCCATCCCACTTCCATTTGTTTCTTATTCTCAATGTCTCCATACGTATCAATGAAACAGAAATCCTCTGCCATCATTTCAATAATTACTTCTAATTTCTGATTATTTATTGCTTCAATAAATCTCATAATAGCTGTTTTATCCATTAGTTTCATCTCCTTTATATTGAGTCTTATTTACTTAATTATAACAAAATATTCGCATTCTCAATACTTCTTTTCATACATCCTATAAAGATGACACTTTTTATGGTGAAAATATATGATTCCACACCTAACTAAAAACACGTTAAATCAATAAAGAATTGATTATAACGTGTTGGTTCAATTTATCTTAAGTTAGAATTATTCTATTTATTTTTCATATGTGGGAACAAGATAACTTCTCTGATGCTTTCTTGACCAGTTATTAACATAACCAATCTATCAATTCCCATACCCATACCACCTGCAGGAGGCATACCGTATTCTAATGCTTCTACATAATCTAAATCCATTTCATTTGCTTCATCATTACCTAATTCTCTTTCTTTTAATTGATTAGAGAATCTTTCGTATTGATCGATTGGATCATTTAATTCAGTAAATGCATTCGCATATTCATTACCACAAATAAATAATTCAAAACGTTGTGTAAATCTAGGATCTTCTAGATTCTTTTTGGCTAGTGGACTAATTTCAATTGGATGACCATAAATAAATGTTGGTTCTACAATATCTTCTTCTACAAACTTCTCAAAGAATCCATTAATAATATGTCCATATGCATAGTGCGCTTCTACTTCTACACCATGTTCTTTAGCTAGGTCTTTTGCTTGTTCAAATGTTAAGTCTTGTTCAAAATCAACACCCGTTTTTTCTTTAATTGCTTGTGTCATAGAAATACGTTTGTATCCTGGTGCTAAAGATATTTCATGTCCTTTATATGTAACATCATATTTTCCTAATACATCCATCGCTACAGTTGATACAATACCTTCTGTAACATCCATCATTCCTTCTAAATCAGTGAAGGCTTTATATAATTCTATTGTTGTGAATTCTGGATTATGTGTTCTATCCATTCCTTCATTTCTAAATAAACGTCCAATTTCATATACTGCATCCATACCACCAACAATTAATCTTTTTAATGGTAATTCTGTTGCGATACGTAAATAGAATTCCATATCTAATGTATTATGATGTGTAACGAATGGTCGCGCTGAAGCACCTCCTAAAATCGGATTTAATACTGGTGTTTCTACTTCTACATAACCTAATTTATCTAAATAATTTTGGATAGAACGAATAATTTTAGGTCTTGTGAAAGCAATCGTTCTAGCATCTTCATTTGTTATCAAGTCTACATAACGACGACGATATCTTTCTTCTACATCACTTAAGCCATGGAATTTTTCTGGTAAAGGACGTAATGCTTTTGTTAGGTGTGTATAGACAGTTGCTTTAATACTTAACTCTCCATGATTGGTTCTCATTACTTCACCTTCAATACCAATAATATCTCCAATATCACTTTTCTTGAATATTTCATAAGCATCTTCACCAATAGCATCTTTTCTAACATAAATTTGAATTTGTCCATCACGGTCTTGAATATGCATAAATCCGGCTTTTCCTTGACTTCTTTTAGTCATGATTCTACCAGCAACTTTTACTATAATTCCTGCATCATGTAATTCTTCTTTTTCTTTATCTTTATATGTTTCTTTAATATCACCACTATAATTAGTGATATCATAACGTTGTCCAAAAGGATCTAACCCCCATTCTTTTAATTCCTCTAATTTCTCTCTACGAACTAATTCTTGTTCACTAAATTTTCTTTCATCCATTCTTATATCCTCCTTTACAATATAAAAACTCTCACCCAAAGGGACGAGAGTTACTCCGCGATACCACCCTAGTTCGTTAATAAGTCACCTTATTAACCTCACTAACTATTATATAGTCTGCTTGTAACGTAAGCATACGTCATTTTATCATATAGAATCCAAAATGCAGCTCCCAGTCTTTATTCATTACCCACTTAGTATCCTTTTTCACCAAACCGGACTCTCTATTACTAGTAATGGTAATTACTCTTCTGTTCATCGCCTTTATTTATCTTTTTTATACTAACTCATATTTATTATTCTGTCAACGTTTCTTGTTTTTTTATTCAAATGATTTCCCCATGTGACATTATTTTGTTATACTAATTATAGATTTAATGGAGGGAATATATTATGGAATCAAATTTTATAGAAGAAAATCCTACACTTTTTATAATACTTTTTGTTGGTATTTGTATTATTTTTTTATTAGGATTTATTGTCTACAGTTTAAAAAGAAGAAAAGATAAAAAAGCATTATTAAATGATAATCCTAATTTAGTAGAGATTGTCTTTGATGCACGTGTTGCTCCTGGATCAAAGATGCGTCCTATGAGTCGTCATTATGGACATATTCTTTATACTATTAATGGAGATGAACCTAATATATTTAGGGATAAGGTATATGTTTCTACTGGTGAAGTAGTATTGGATGTTCAATATTCAGTATCAAATAAATCTATGGGTTCAACACACACGAATCTTTTTCCAAGGGAATTCTTTACTTTTACTGTAGAAAAGGGGAAGAAATATAAAATCACATATAACTTATTAGATAAAAAGTATGAGTTAAAGTAAAAGGATAGTTTATCTATCCTTTTTGTTTGCCCGATTTTCTCTAGATGATTTGGAGAAATACCATCCTACGGCTATAGAGAAGGCAAGATTTGCGCCTCGTATTGTACTACTCAACATAAATTCTTCTCCAACACTTTTAGATTTAGGGTCAAATATGACTACTGCTAGTAATGCAAAAATTGTTCCAAATATAAGAGCTGCTGGAACATTAAAATAATAAGTAAAAGAATCATCATCCATATATTATCACCTCCACTAAAATACTTCATGATAATATACAGTTTTTATCTTCATATTACTTTAAAATAAAAAAGAATTGTATCAAACAATCCTTTATTTTGCTTTATTAGCTCTTGCTTCTTTTGCTTGTTTAGAGAAATAACGTCCAACTATAATAGACACCCCTAAATTAATAGCACGTATTACGCTGTTTATCGCTACTCTATTACTAACATCCATTTCACTTGGTTTTATAACAATAACAGCGATTGCTGCGAATGCAATGGCTGTTATAATCGCAACTGGTATATTAAATCGATATGTAATTTTTGTCTTTTCCATATGTTCTCTCCTCTCGTTATTATAGTATAATGGAGTATATAACATATTTCAACAAAATAATCGATTTTATAGACTAACTTTATCTAGTATACCACTAAGATACGCTAATGTAATACCGTAATTTGTAATTGGTGTACCTTGTTGTTTTGCTTGTTCAATACGTGATAATACATATTTCCGATTAAACATACAAGCTCCACAATGAATAATTACATCATATTTTGTCAAATCTTCTGGAAAGTCTGTTCCACTTACCATGGTAATAGATAATTTTTTTCCTACTTTTTTTCGTAATAGCTTGGGAATCTTTTCTCTTCCAATATCTTCTGTTAATGGTGCATGGGTACAAGCTTCTGCAATTAGAACATGAGAATCCTCTGTTAATGTTTCAATCGCCTTAGCACCCTCTACAAAACTTGTGATATCCCCTTTATATCCTGCAAATAAAATGGAGAAAGAAGTTAGTTTGCTTTCCTTTGGCTTTTTGTCATATACTGTTTTAAACACTTGGGAATCACAAATAATAACATTTGGTGCTTTTTTCAAACTATTTAATGTTTGATCTATTTTATCTGTTGTACAGCTTACGACAATACTTTTTTTATCTAATAATTCGCGAATTGTTTGTACCTGAGGTAAAATTAATCTTCCTTTAGGTGCTTGAATATCTTGTGGCATCACTAACATAACTACATCATTCTCTTTTACTAACTCACCAGTAATTGTTATTTGTTGATCTTCTGGAGCACTTTTAATTAGTGCTTCTTTTAATTCTTCGATATTCTTTTTTTCTAAAGCATTTACTGTAATAATAGGATCCTTTATCTTTGTTTGTAACAAAGATAAGATTTCATTTGTATTATTCCCTTTATCATTAATAACAACTACTACTTTTGTATTTTGTTCTTTTAGTTTTGATATCCATGATAATCCCTCTTGTATATCATTATCACTAAAAACAACAATTGCAATATCTACTTTCTTTGCGGTTAATTCCGTTTTTGCAATTCTCTTACTTCCTAGATTACTTGTGTCTTTATATCCTGCAGTATCAATGAATACGACAGGACCCATACCATGAATTTCCATAGCTTTATAAACGGGGTCCGTCGTTGTTCCTTCTTCTTTAGATACTAAAGCTACTTCTTGTGATGTTAAGGCATTTAATAATGTTGACTTTCCACTA
>JBKEBJ010000262.1:0-16070 GCA_047973105.1 Coprobacillaceae bacterium
GGAGTTAAATGGGACTTCAGAAATATCTCTATTGCAGACTAATAAAAACATAAAGAAAGGCGATTTGTATTTACAAATCACCTTTTCTTTTTTATGATAGATATGGGTGAAAAAAATGAAAAAATACTATGCAGTAAAAATTGGTAAGAAACCAGGAATTTATGAAACTTGGGATCAATGCAAAGAACAAGTCAGTGGATTTTCTGGTGCACAATACAAATCTTTTACAAGTCTACAAGAGGCTAAAGAATTTATAGTCCCTCCTAAGAAAGTAGAAGTACAACAAGATGGCTTAATAGCTTATGTCGATGGAAGCTATAATGTTAAAACTAAAGAGTATGGATATGGTTGTGTATGTATCGATAATCAAAAAGTAATAAAAGAAATGTATGGCAAAGGAACACATCAGGATTATGTAGAAATGCGTAACGTTTCAGGAGAAATTATAGGTTGTGAAGTAGCAGTCGAATATGCAATTGACAATGGATACAATAACATTTATATCTATTATGATTATGAAGGTATTGAGAAATGGGCAACAAATATTTGGAAAGCAAATAAAATTGGAACCAAAGCATATGTTGAAAAAATGAAAGATTTCCAAAAACAAATTCAAATTTATTTTATTAAAGTCTTAGCACACAGTGGTGATGTATATAATGATCGAGCTGATGCATTGGCTAAAAAAGCAGTGGGGATTAAATAATGGCGAAAAAGAAGAAAATAGCTAATAAAACAATGGCTAAGAAACTCAGCAAAAGTTGGATCGGTATAGTCGTACTAGCCTTATTATTAGGATATCAATGGTTTACAAGTAATAGACCCATTGAACCAGGTGAACGTTACGAAGTAACATTAGTTAAATGTATTGATGGTGACACTGCTAGGTTTAATGTAGATGGTGAGGAAACAGTTGTTCGTTTCCTATATATTGATACTCCAGAATCTACAAAGGAAGTAGAGCCATATGGTGAAGAGGCATCTGCGTATGTATCTGAAAGATTAACGAATGCAAACAAAATAGTACTGGAGACAAACCTTGATGGAGATCAATATGATAAATATGATCGAATGCTAGCGTGGGTATTTGTTGATGGAGATTTATTACAAGTAGATATAGCTAAAAATGGATATGTTGAAAAATTTTATGATTATGGATATGATTATACGTATAAAGATGAAGTCATAAAAGCAGACGAAGAAGCAAAACAAAATAAAGTAGGATTATATGAATAATAAAAGATAGGAAAGAGTATATTTAAAGGTATTCTCTTTTTATTTTGTCTAAATTTGCTAAAAATATAAATAGACTTAGATAAATTAGAAAATAACCAAAATATAACAAAATTAATTTGACTATTGTATACAATTGTGCTTTAATTAATACAAATAAGGGAGGAACTTATAAATGAAATCATTTAGAAAATTTTTATCAATCTTCTTATGTGCAATGATTCTAGTGGGGTGCGGTAGCTCTGGGGACAAAGACAGTGGAAGTGGCGATAAGAAAAAAGTAATTAATATTGCTGCAGCAGCTGATATTATGTCAATGGACACATCATATGCAACAGATGGAGATTCATTTACAGCGTTACGTTTAGTTAACGAAGGATTATATTATGTTAATGCTGAAAATGGTGTTGAATTTGGAGTAGCAGAAAGTTTAGAAAAAAGTGACGATGGTTTAGTTTATACATTCAAACTAAGAGACGATGCAAAATGGTCAAATGGTGATGATGTTACAGCTAACGACTTCGTTTATGCTTGGAAAAGATTAGCTGATCCTGAAAGAGCAGTTGAGTATGCTTACATGATTGGTGAGTCAGGAATTAATGTATTAAATGGAGAAGCTGCATATCAAGGTGAAGCTTCACTTGATGATTTAGGATTAAAAGCAGTAGATGAAAAAACATTTGAAGTTACATTGGCTGCACCTTGTGCATACTTTGAATCGTTAATGTCATTCCCAATCTTCTATCCAATTAATCAAAAATTTGCGGAAGAAGCAGGAGATGCATATGCTACAGATGTAAAAAACATGTTATTTAATGGTCCATATACGGCTACTAAATGGGAACATGGTTCAGTAATGGAATTAGCTAAAAATGATACTTACTGGGCAAAAGATGAAATCAAATTAGATGGTATTAATATTAAAACAGTTAAAGATGTTAACTCTGCAATTTTAGCTTTCCAAAATGGAGAACTTGATTATTGTGGTATCAACGGTGAAACTGTTGCAGAATGGAAAGATGATGAAGCATATTTTGAAAAATTAACTGGATATTATTGGTATGTTACACCAAACATTGATAAGATGCCAGATTTCCAAAATAAGAATTTAAGATTAGCTTTCCAACAATCTTTTGATAAAGAAGATTTAGTAGAAAACGTATTAAAAGATGGTTCATCAGCAGCTAACTATGTAATTCCAAAAACAGTTGCATATTTAGATGGTGAAGACTTCCGTGATACAGCTGGTGAGTACGCTAAATTTGATTTAGAGGCAGCACAAGCATATTATGAAGAAGCAAAGAAAGAATTAGGTAAAGATACTTTCACATTTGATTTAAAATGTTTTGATGATGAATTAGCACAAAAAACTGCGCAATTCTTAAAAGAACAATGGGAAACTAATCTTCCTGGTGTTACTGTGAATTTAGTTGTAAAACCTAAAAAAGCAGTTTCTGATGAAATGAAACCAGATGGTGGTAGAGATTTCGAAATGGGATTCACTCGTTGGGGACCTGACTATGCAGATCCTTCAACATATGCAAACTTATGGATTACTAAAGAAACAAGCTGGAACTACGGTGAGTGGGCTAATGAAGAATATTCAGAATTAGTTACAAAAGCTGGAGTTGGTGAAGATGTTGGAGATCCAGAAAAAAGATGGCAAGATTATATCGATGCAGAAAAAATCATGCTTGAAGATGGGGCAATCTTCCCAGTATACCAATTAGGTGGAGCATCATTAAAAAATCCTAAAATGAAAAACTTATACTACACAGCTGTTAACAATGAATGTTACAGATATGTAGAATTAGAGGATTAATAAAATAAATAGAAAAAACATCGGAGTGTTAAATTTCGATGTTTTTATTACTAATAAAAGTAAATGTTACTTCTTTTAGTGAGGATTTAATCAATTGTGCTTTAATTACCTTCTGGGTAGGTTTAATGCAATAAAAAATGAATATAGTTTATAGGAATCTATTTTAGTCATTAAATTAATATGCAAAAGAAGATAGGATACATAAAAAAACAGTGATCAACTCACTGTTTTTTGTACATAATAAATCCTCATAATGTAAGGTTATTATTTCTTTTTCTTGTTAACTACAAATGCAATAACAACTGCTAATACCGCTACACATGGTAGTACATAATAAAAGTTTGGAAATACATCAGCAGGAGCAGGATATAAACTAGTCCATTCCCCTATTTTCTTAATTAAAATAGCTATTGCATAAGAAGATGTAAAGATTGCAACTAAGCTAATCAAACCTTTTATTATCTTAGGGAACATTTCAGTAAATAGAATCAGTGAAACTATGCATACTGTAGTAATAAATCCATTAATAGCAAAATACATTATAAAACCTCCTTTAGATATGTAATAAAAATACCATAAAATTGGGAAAAATGCAATATAATTAGTATATCCATATATAAACAAATATGATAAAATATAGATATTAAGTAATAGGAAGGTATATTATGAAAATTTTAACAGTTTGTATTGTATGTAATGAAGAAAATAGTAACCTCAATAAGATTGTAGAATCATGTTTATTGCTTAAAGAGGACATCGAAGTATTAGTGTTAGGTGAAGAAGATAATGACATGCTTCAAGAAGCGCAAAAATATGCAGAGGAATATCCAGAAGATGTTAAAGTCCATATATCTCCTTTGTTAGACTCTTTACAAAACGGGATTCAACAAGCTAATGGCTTGTATTTTAAATTGTTTGATAGTAAGGATAGTTTAGATACATCTGTATTAGTTAAAGTTGTAGAAACATTTAAAGACTTATTACGCATTCAAGCAAATCTAGATATGATGATTTGTGATTATGAATATCCACGAAAAAAGAAGAAACGCGATGTTGTTGAATATGTTGATGTTTTCCCTTTAGATAAAGTATTTGAATGGCATCAAACAAAAGCTTTTAAAATTATGTGTAAAATGAGTATGGAAGGTATTATTGTTAAAACAAATATATTAAAAAAATTAGATTTATCTTTCTTTTATAATCAATATATTCAAGAACTGTTAGTGCTTAAGATATTACCAAGTATTAAATCTATGTATTATCTTGATAAAACGCTGCAACATATTGATAGTCCTAAATATAAGAATCATACTATTGTTTCATTACAACAATATCATACGATTTTAAATGAAATTGTAGATACGGTTGATATTACAAACATTGAAAGTCGTAAGTTTAGAAACTATATGATTAATCATATTAATAGCTTATTATTATATTTCTTTAATGCTTGTATGAAACAAAATTCAATTGAGGCACGTGTTCATAAAGAAGAGATATTAGAACATATCATTTTAGAGAATACTTCCTTATATCGTGCTTTAAGGAAAACAGCAGTTTTCAAATTATATTCTTCGGATGTAAAGCTTTCAAATGTACTAATTGCGAGGAAATATAAAAATATGAAATAATATTATGTACAAAATATCGGTTTATTGATAAAAAAATACCATACTTATTGACAAACTTATAAAAAGGTATATAATAGATATTGTAAGTCTTTATGATTTATACTAGGGAATTGATGGTGGATGAAGTTTATCATTAAGAAGTAAACATAATAGAAACAGAACTCTGAGGGAGAGTTCTGTTTCATTTTTATTTGAATGTATAATCCATTTACCCAGTTACAAAATATAAAGAAGCATAAAATAAATTATAACTTCCTTTTACAAAGGTTAGTGAGTATGTTTAAATAAGTGAAAGAGGTGCTTGATAGTATGAAGAAAAATAAAAGTTTAATTCGGAAAGTTTTAGAAACGGATCCGGCGGCAAGACATGCTTTAAATGTAATCGTTAATTATCCTGGAATACATGCGATGTTTTTTTATCGAATAACACATGCATTATGGAAATGTCATTTAAAGTTCATTGCTCGTTTTATTAGCCAGATAGTTAGAATTTTTACTGGTATTGAGGTACATCCAGGAGCAACGATTGGAAAACGATTCTTCATTGATCATGGTATGGGAGTAGTTATTGGAGAAACAACAATTATTGGGGATGATTGTGTTGTGTATCAAGGAGTTACTTTAGGTGGAGTAGGAACTGGAGAACATAAATGTAAGCGACATCCTACACTTATGAATAATGTTATGGTATCTGCTGGAGCTAAAGTAATTGGTGATATTACAATTGGAAATAATAGTATATTAGGAGCACAGACAGTCGTATTGAAAGATGTTCCTGATAATTGTACAGTAGTTGGTATTCCAGCATCTATTGTAAAACAAGATGGAGAAAAGGTTAACATTAAATTATAAGAATCGTAAAGATTCTTTTTTTGTCTTTCGATGTCTAAATTATAAAGAATATTTCTAATTCTATATGTATTACATATAGTATCTAGAGGTGGATACTTATGATACATCAAGAATTAGAAATAGAGTTAAAGAAATATGGACTAGGGATTATAAAAAAAGAGAAGAATTATTGCTTGATAGAAATAATAAGTGGTGAATGTTATCCAGAAATGAGTATCTATTATATTAATAGATTGATAAAAGATTGGAATAACTTTAATAAAAGCGTTTAGGAAAATGTTCAAACATGGCATACTGATAGTATATTTTAAGGAGATAGAGGATGAATAGATTTGATTTTATTAAACGCTATGGGGGAATATTTTTATTAGCAGTTGCAGTTATTATATTCTATAAACTATTTGATAGCTTAGGGATTGTAGTAAATATTTTTAATACTATATTATCTGTTTTTACACCAATTGTTATTGGTGGTGTTTTAGCTTATTTCTTATTACCAATAGCTAAAATGTTTGAACGTAAATTTGAAAAGACTACAGGTTTCTTTCATAATAATAAAAGATTGTTAAGTGTATTGATTGCCTTTTTCATTTTTGTATTGATTATTGCATTAACATTAGTTTATTTTATACCAATCTTAGCGAATACTGTTGTTGATTTGACAGGTTCAATGAATACCTATTTACAAGATTTTGAAGCTAATGCAGCAAATATAATTAAAGATGAAACAATATTGAATTTTGTAGTTAATATGGAAAAAGAAGTAGTACAGTTTATGGAAACATGGGCATCTAAAGACCCAACTATATTTATTGCTTCTGTATTTAGTGCAGCTAATACATTTATTACTATGTTATTAGGTCTTGTGTTCTGTCCGTATATATTAATTGAAAGAGATAACTTATTATCTTTGTTTAATCGTATTAGTGCTATCTTTATTAGTCAAAACAAATTAGATGTAATACATGAGTATACTTATAAATGTCACAAGATATTTGATGAATTTGTATATGGAAAATTTATTGATTCTGTTATTATTGGGGCAATTGCTTTAGTCGGATTTGGATTACTAGGATTAAAGTTCTTCCCATTATTAGCTTTAGTTGTTTTAGTAACAAATATGGTACCATATTTTGGACCATTTATTGGTGGTATACCCGTTGTATTATTTACATTATTAACTTCTGGATTTGGTCCAGCTATCTGGACAGCATTATTTATCTTTGCATTACAACAATTTGATGGTTTAATTCTTGGCCCTGCTATTTTAGGGGAGACTGTTGGAATATCACCATTTTGGATTATTTTTGCGATTACAGTCTTTGGTGGTTTATTTGGATTTATTGGCATGTTCTTAGGAGTACCATTAATATGTATCATTAGAATGTTTTTCAATGATTACATGGCATATCGTAAAAGAAGAAAAGAAATGGTATCGTGAAACTAGAAAAGAATTTCTAGTTTTTATTTTATAAGAAAAGGGGAATAGAAATGGTAAGTCTAGAAGCACAAAAGAAAATTATGAAATTAAAAGACACACAAAAAGAAAATCAGGAGTATGCTTTAAATGCACCATTAGAAATACAAAGAAAAGAGTGGGAAGAGTATGCATCTCAAGCTCCATTGCCAAGTAATATTAACATTGAAACAAAGATGATTGGTAATATTTCAACGGATTGGATAAGTGTTGATAATAAAAAAGATAGTGTCATTTTATATTTTCATGGAGGTGGATTAAATCAAGGCTCTAGTATTACCCACCATAGATTAGCTTCCTATATAAGTAAATACTCAGGTAGTTCTATTTTAATGCATAATTATCCTTTAGCACCTGAGCATCCATTTCCTGAGGCATTAATTGTTTCTGTTGAAATATATCAGTGGTTGATAGAATTAGGCTATACGAGCAAGAAAATTATCTTTGGCGCTGATTCTTCAGGTGCTGCATTAGCAATGGCGACTTGTTTAAAATTGAGAGAAATGAATAAAGAATTACCAAAAGCTATATTTATGTTATCACCAATGTTAGATTTTTCTTTATCTGGAGAAAGTATGCTAACACATAAAGAGAGAGATCTTAGAGTTTTTAAAGAAGATTTAGACCTAACAGTTTCTTACTATTGTCAAAATGAAGATCCTACTAATTATTTAATATCACCAATTTTTGGAGATATCAAAGATTTTCCACCAACTCTAATTCAAGTTGGGAGTGAAGAAATATTATTAAGTGATGCGCTACGTTTGAAAGAACAATTAATCAAACATAAAAGATTTGTTACCTTAACTATCTGGGAAGGAATGTGGCATGTGTTTCATAGCGATGTTGAAAGAATCCCAGAAGCAACAAAGGCCCTGAAAGAAGTCTCTACATTTATTAAAGAACAATTAAAAAGGGTGTAACCATTGTTACACCGCTTTTATTATTCACTTCTAAGCGCTTCTACAGGATCTTTCTTAGCTGCCATTTTAGCTGGAATAAATCCACCTAATAATGTTAAGGCGACAGAAATCACTACTAAAATAAGAGCATGTATTGGATCTAATTTGGCAACATTCGCTAGACCAGATACATCTTCAATAACGATATTGGCAGGAATAGTTAATAATTGAGCAATTCCAATTCCTAACAATCCTGAACATAATCCAATAATTAATGTTTCAGCATTAAATACACGAGTAATATCTTTCTTTCTAGCCCCAAGAGCACGTAAGATACCAATTTCTTTTGTTCTCTCTAATACAGAGATATAAGTAATGATAGCAATCATAATACTAGAAACAATTAATGAGATAGCTGAGAAGGCAATTAATACTGCAGTAATAGCACCCATAATATTTCCAGTCAATGAAGAAATCATTGCAGCATAATCTGTATATTCAATAATGTCAGCTTCTTCTTTTCCATCATTATATGCACTTAAATAATCTAATATTTCATCTTTTGAATCAAAATCTTTAGGATAGATAGAGATACTAACAGGAGTAGACTCAGCTCCTAAATAAGCAAGAGTACTTTCTTTAGTATTTTCCTCATCAAACGCTAAACCACTAAAAACACTAACATCACTTGCTTCTTGTGCTTTAACAACTGCAGAATCTTTATTCATTTCAATAACTTTATCAGTAACAATACCTGTGTATCCAATCCCACTACCATTAGTTACTAATTCTTTACCTTCTTTTCCACGCATAATAGCTTGTACTTTAAGAGTAATTGTATTATCACTATTGTACATAGTTTCTAAATCAGAATTTGGTAAATAGAAGTTTCCAACTGCTTGGTAAAATTCATCGTTTGGAATAACCTTTATTTCAGCATTTAATAAATCATCAAAACTTACTTCCTCATCATCGTTAAAACCTAATTGTTTTAAAGCACTTTTAGATAATTGATTTTTACTGTCTACTTGTAAAACAAGACCTGGTTCATTGTCATTAATTTCACCAGCAATAATATTAAAATTATCTAAGATTCCACTGGATTCTGATTTTTCATCTATTTTACTAGGAATAACAACCCAAGATTGTAATATTTCACCAGCATCAACAGATTGATAACCGTTTTTTTCATTATAACTTATAGTATTGAATGCAGCTGCTTTTTGATAAACAATATTACCAACATATTGTTTATCTAACTTTTCGATATATGATACATATTCTTCTGTGATAACATTTTTGTGCATCATTGTTTCAGCCATATCATCTGCAGCGAATACTTTCTTTTCTTTTGTATGTTCTTCTAAATGATCGTCATCAGTTTCCATGTTTTCAATAGTTTCATCAGATAAAGACATACTCATCTGAGAAATTGAAATAGGCATTTGTGATAATGAGTCACGTTCAAAAGAATCAATTTCTTGTTGGAAACCATTAGATAAAGCTAATATTAAAGCAATTCCAATGATTCCGATACTTGATGCAAAAGAAGTTAGTAACGTTCTTCCCTTTTTAGTTCTAATATTATTAAATGATAAACGTAATGCTGCAATATAATTCATCGCAGTTTTTTTAATAGAGAACGAAGAAGAACCACTTTTTACTTCTTGATATGGATTACTGTCATTTACCATATTACCATCTTTTAATTCAATAATACGATTCGCATATTCATGTGCTAATTCTGGATTATGAGTAACCATAATAACTAACTTATCTTCAGCAATTTCTTTTATTAATTCCATGATTTGAACACTAGTCTTAGTATCTAATGCTCCAGTTGGTTCATCCGCAAGAATGATATCTGGATCATTAACTAATGCTCTGGCAATAGCGACCCTTTGCATTTGTCCACCAGATAATTGATTAGGACGTTTATGTGCGTGTTCTTTTAAACCTACTTTATCTAATACGGCTAATGCTTTTTGTTTTCTGACGCTACCACTAACACCACTTAATGTCATTGCCATTTCAACATTAGCTAAAATACTGATATGCGTAATTAAATTGTAACTTTGGAAAATAAATCCAATACAGTTATTACGATAAGCATCCCAATCTTTTTGTTTAAATTTCTTAGTTGATTTTTCATTGATAACTAAATCCCCTGAATCATATTGATCTAATCCCCCAACAATATTCAACAGTGTTGTTTTACCACTACCACTGGGACCTAAAATCGCAACAAATTCACTTTCCCTAAAGTTAATAGAAACGTTATTTAGTACTTGTTGCTTAAAGTCACCAGTTGTGTAACTTTTGTTAATACTTTTTATTTCTAACATATATCCTCCTATTATATCGTCTCACGATATGAATTAATTATATACCATTATACTCGACAATCAACCAACTCTTGTTTACAATTATGTTAATTATGGTTGCGGTAACATGATTTATAACGTAACAATATTATATGACGTATAATATTGTTTGTCAATAACTATATTATATTTATTATTATTTTCTTTTTATAAAAATATAATGCAATATAGCTAATAAAAGGGATACTATAAAAACATAGGAGGAAGTGAATACATGAATAAATTAATTGTAAGAGCTGATGATTTGGGATATACAGAAGGAGTAACATTGGGAATACTAGCAGCCCATCGTGATGGAATTGTGACATGTACTAGCTTAATGGTCAATATGCCTTATTCAAAAGAAGCAGTCCGTTTGGCTAAACAATATCCAAATCTATCATTAGGGTTACATGTTAATGTAACGAATGGAAAAGCACTAGCAGATGCAAATAAAATTCCACATTTGATTGATGGAAATGGTGTTCATTAGTAGTCGAATTCGTCGTGAACAATTACAAAGAGGAGAAGAATTATTTCCAGAGGAAGAAGCATACCAAGAAGCATTAGCACAATATGAAAGATTTATAGAATTAGTAGGTAGAAAACCTGATTATATAGATTTACATGTTTTAGAAGTAGAACCTTTAATTAATGCTGTTGTACGCGCTATGAAAACATGTGATATTTCCACAAGTCCATATGCAGATACAAACTTAATAGAACCATTAAAACAATCGCAAGAACAATATACATTCTATAAAAATAATAAAGAAGATGTGTATCGTTATATTACAAATGGAAATTTTACATTTAATAATGAAGTAGAAGTACTAATTTGTCATCCTGGATTCTTAGATTACCAAGTAGTAAAAACATCAACAATGTTAGAAGAAAGATTATTCGATTATGCATTAGTTACAAGTCCTGATGTTCATGAATATCTAAAAAAACATAATATTAAATTAGTGAATTTTAACAACTATAAAGAAGTGTAATGATTACACTTCTTTTGTCTTAGATATAGTATATAAATATAATGCAACAAGGTATGGCTTTGGAAAAACATTAGCGATATATGCTTTATCTATTTTTTCTTTTGTTTCTAAAGCATGGTATAAATAATAAATAGATTCTTTCACTGTTACTTCTTTTAATAAGTTAGTAAGTTTTTTTAATGAAATAGCTCGTGTATTCTTTTCAAAGACATAATCTTGATACTCCTTCATAAAATCATGAAATATAGTAGTTGAGATATCTTCATAATTATATAAGATATCAAAAGGGTATTGATAAATATCTAAAGTAGTCTCTAGTGCTAATAGTAAATAATCTTCTAATAATAATTTAGATTCATAGGTCATGCTTAATAAATAATCTGATAGAGGAGTAACATCCTCTAAAATAACCCTTGGCGAGATATGATTCATCTTATCTTCAATACGTAATAAAGTATTATAGAAATAGGTTTGTTGTGACAAAGGTACTTCTGTATCCGAAAAAGTATACGTAAACCCTTTATATTTTTTAAATATTTTTAATGTATCAAAATATCCTTGCTTTATTCTTTGATCCAGAACATCACGATTAAAGTCTAGAAAACCACCTAAATCTCGACTAGGTCGAATTCTAGTAATAGAAGGACGATTTAAAAAATATTCATGAATAGCGCCAGGTTGTAATTCAATAGTAATAATGTGATCAGCTCCCATCTCCATCGCTAAGGAAATAGGGAGATTGTCATAATAACCACCATCAATGTACCCCTGTTTATCAATGTGGTAAATAGGGAATGCAGGAAAGCATGAGGCTGAGGCAATCGCGTAATCAACAATATTGTCTTCCTGCATGTCTTTTTTTCTTACTTGTTTTGGATTTAAAGATGGATATTCTACAACCACTAATCCATAATCAATGGGGCTGGAATATGCGATATCTGGTTTAGCTAATGAATTTATTAAATTTATTAATGGTGAAATATCAGCCCCTTTTTGATTAATATAAGATTTAAAGAATGAAGTTAATAAATTTGATTGTTTCAAAAGTGAATCAATAGAAAAATCAAAATTAATAGGGTACTTCATAACATCCTTAACACTTATTTGATCCCATAACTGATATAAAGCTTGGTAATCTTGTTGGACAACAAGTAAACCATTCAGTGCACCAATAGATGTCCCTGTTACAATATCAAAGTGATATCCTAATTCTTGTAATGCTTTAATACTTCCAGACTGGTAGGCACCTTTGGCACCACCACCAGCTAAGACAAGAGCGATTTTCATATAATTACCTCCGTTATATTACTATACGTTCAACTTTTATTTTTTATGTGTAAATGCTATAATATTTGAGAAGGAGTGAGAATTGATGAAGAAAGTAGTTAGTACTAACACTGCCCCAGGCGCTATAGGACCTTATAGCCAAGGGATACAAATGGGAAACATGTTCTTTTTTTCCGGTCAAATTCCATTACACCCAGAAACTGGGGAGATGGCTGTAGGGATTGAAGAACAAACAAAACAATCATTAGAAAATGTTAAAGCGTTATTACATAGTCAAGGATTAGGCTTTGAAGATGTTATTAAAACAACAGTCTTTTTAGATTCTATGGATGATTTTGTAAAGGTTAATGAGATTTACGCTACTTATTTTGTAGAACCATTTCCAGCTCGTAGTGCTGTAGAGGTTGCAAAATTACCACGTGGAGCATTAATAGAGGTAGAGGTCATTGCTGGAAAGCAATAAACCATATCAACTTCTATTTGTTTTACCACTAGCTAATGGCACAACATTGTTGGGTTATGACACTGGAAGAGTTGAGATATTAGAAATATCAATAAAAAAATTCTTTCGAAGTCAATATGCAGTCCAAGAAGAAGGCTATAAGGCACCTATGTATATGCAAGGGATATTTTTGTATCCTACAACTGGAAAAAGAAATCCAAATTGTTGTTGGATTCATATGGATATTATGTGTGGTAATAACATCTTAGAACATTGTGAGTTATTACAAAGATATGTAGAAAGTATTACTGTAGAAAAAATTCTACAAATGTATACTAAAATGATTAAGGCAAAGAGTAAGAGTATATAAAAGAAGTTTGTTATAGAGAGGATATCTTTCTATTGCTACTTCTTTTTTCATTATAGTAAAATATCAGGAAATATTCAAAACTTATTCAGGACATTGTCTGCTAGTATTCATGATATGATTTTAGTGCACAGAAAGTGCGATATGGAGAAACTAGGATGCAGATACATCAAACTGGGGAACTAGTATTGGTGTAAGTTAGGAGACAAATGGAGTATTTATCAATACTCTATTTAATTTTAGTAATAATCTATCTTATTTTTAAAGATAAAGATAAGTAGTTTATCCTAACTGCATTCATACTAGTTTCCAACATATCGAAAAGGAAGAGTTACAGCTCTTCCTTGTCTCTGCATTCATACTAGTCCTTCGACTACTAATAGTATATCATATAGAAATGTATTTTCAAATACAATGTTTTACTATTAAACAATAAATATATGTTTAATCAATTGATTTGTATAAAGGTGAACAGGGTATTAAATTCACATCTTCTCTTTTACATAATTTTCATTTTAAAAGCTGAAATATAAATAGAACAGTCGTATAATGCTATAAAAACGGAAATATTCAAAACTTATTCGGGACATTGTCTGCTAGTATTCATGGTATGATTTTAGTGCACAGAAAGTGCGATATGGAGGAACTAGGATGCAGATACATCAAACTGGGGAACTAGTATTGGTGTAAGTTAGGGGATGTTATGGAGTATTTATCAATACTCTATTTAATTTTAGTAATAACCTATCTTATTTTTAAAGATAAAGATAAGTAAGTAATACCTAACTGCATTCATACTAGTTTCCAACATATCGAAAAGGAAGAGCCACAACTCTTCCTTTTCTCTGCATTCATACTAGTCCTTCGACTACTAATAGTATATCATATAGAAACGTATTTTCAAATACAATATTTTACTAAAACTAGTATAACTAGTATAAATTATAATTTTTTATAGTAAAACTAAAGCAATAATCCCGACAACGAAACAATACATAGAGAAATAGTTTAGTTTATGTTTATTTAATAGTTTGAATAATAAGTGTAATGCAAAATATGTAACAAGACCACTAACAATAAAGGAAATTAGATAAGGTAACCACATGGTTCCTAATGTTGGTGAGCTTATGAAATCTTTTGATTTTAATATAATTGCCCCAACACTTACGGGCATAAACATAAAGAATGAGAAATCTCTTGCACTTTTTTGCTCTAAACCACCAAGCATTCCACCAGTTAATGTTGCACCACTTCGTGAGATTCCTGGAAGTAATGCTAATAGTTGAAAGAATCCCATTCGTAAAGCATCAAAGAGATTTAATTTTTTACTTGTACGTTTTCCACGATAACCAAACTTATGTATAGCCATTAAGAAAATAGCAGTTAATAGTAACATACAGCCTACTAATTTTGGATTAGAAAAAGCTGTTTCTATACTATCACTTAGTAAGAATCCACCTAGTCCAGCTGGTATTGTCGCAATAATTAATAAAATACAATATCTGAACTCTGGAAGGTAGTAATCACGTTTTTCTGTTTTTGTTATGTATCCAAAAAAACCATTGAATAATCTAACTATGTCTTGACGATAATAATACATAATAGCGATTAATGAACCAGTATTAACAATTACTTCAAAAGTAACATCATTAGCTTGGGGAATCATTAAACCTAATTTTTCAAATATACTTTGAAAGATAACTAAATGCCCACTACTTGAAATAGGGATTGGTTCACTGAAACCTTGGATAGCACCAAGTATTGTATAAATAAATATATTTTTTATTAATTCCATATTTTCACCCCGCTCATATTATATATTAAAAGCGGATAAAAATATATAGAAACATTTATTTTAGGATTATGAATATACTAATATCAAGGAGGAAATAATATGCACAATATTATGGTTAATTGGGTCAAAGAGGATGAGGAATTATTAGAACCGTATGAGTGGTGTCATCATGATGATATAGAGGTAATTGAGCGACTAAAAATATATCGTGTTAATGAAAAAACATTATACGATTTCATATATGGCTGTATTCGAATGAAGGAAGATAAATATTACAATCAAATATTTGCGGTTAGTGACACTGAATATTGTGTAATAGTAGAGATAGATAGTAAAGGAACACTTATCTATCGAAGTCTAACTTCTTATAAAGATCGAGAGAATATAAATGTATTTTGTAAAGAAAATGAAATTACTTCTTTTAAATATATGATGTATGATGAAGGCATGATGAAAGAATATGGTTTAACCAGAAAAGAAAGATTGAAAAAACAATATGTAGAGAACACTTTAGATGAATTATATATTGATAACTATGAAGAATTTCTTCGTGTTTGTGATCAATTAGAAATTCATGGAGATAAGGGAATAACATTATATTTAACATTAAAACAAAAATTAGAAAAGGGATATACCTTCTTACATGAATTATTATATAACGAGTTAATAAATAATATTTAAAAAGATTACATCCATTATCATTGGATATAATCTTTTATTATAAATTATTTTTGCGATGTCTAATAGTTTGCATATTATAGACAACTGGACTTTTATTTGGAGAAGTAGAATCTTTACTTTTTATAATAACAATAAATAAAGTAAAACCGACAGTAATAATAAGTATTATAGCCATAAAAGTAAAGATGGAGATATTATCAAAGAGAAAGTAGGAACAAAA
>JBKEBJ010000460.1:0-2338 GCA_047973105.1 Coprobacillaceae bacterium
GTGGAGTTGTAACTGGAGTAGGAGAAGGAACAACAACAGTAACTATTACAGTAACGGATATCTTTGGAAATGTACAAACAGGGACGATTAATGTAACTGTAGGAACAAACAAGATTCCAACGATAACAGTAGGTAAAACAACAGATACTTTAGAACTAGGTTCTAGCTTATTTGATGCAGCTGATTATATAACAGCAGTAAGTGATGTTGAAGATACTACTTTATCAGTAGATGATGTAGTGATAACAGGAACACCTGTATTAAATCAAAAAGGAAGCTTTACCTTAACTTATACTATTACGGATAGTGATGGGAACTATGCGAGTGAAGACATAGTATTTACAGTGATAGATACAACAGACCCAGTATTCACAATTACAAATACAATAGCAGAATTAGAAATTAATGGAGCTAGTACATTAGATGATGTAATATCACAACTAGGAAGTATAACTAAGTTTGATAATGATAGTGAAGCAGATTTAACAATCAAAAGTGATGACTTTAGTAGTTTAGATCAAAGCACATTATTAAACAATCCACAAACCATAACAATATATGTAGAGGATCCAAGTGGAAATAGTACTTCACATACGGTAAGTATCAATATTGTAGATACGACAAATCCAGTATTCACAATTACAAATACAACAGTAGAGTTAGAAGTAAATGGAAATACAGATTTTGATGGTTTCTTAAGTAAAGTAGGTATTATTGAAACAAGTGATAATTCATTAGAAACAATGACTATTCAAAATACAAACTTTAGTAGTTTAGATCAAACAAGTTTAACAAAGAATCCACAAACAGTAACAATGTATGTAGAAGATAGTAGTGGAAATAGAACATCCCATGTGATTACAGTAAATATAGTAGATACAACAAATCCGGTATTTACTATCACAAATACAACAGTCGAGTTAGAAGTGAATGGAAATACAAGCTTTACAGATTTCTTAACAAAAGTAGGAATTATTGAAGCGAGTGATAATTCATTAGAAACAATGACTGTTCAAAATACAAACTTTAGTAGTTTAGATCAAACGACATTAACAAAGAATCCACAAACAGTAACAATGTATGTAGAAGATAGTAGTGGAAATAGAGTGTCACATACTATTACTGTAAACATAAAGGATACAACAAATCCAGAGTTTACAGTCACGAATACAATAGTCGAATTAGAGGTAAATGGAAATACAAGTTTTACAGATTTCTTAACGAAAGTAGAAGTCACAAAAGCAACAGATAATTCAAAAGAAACAATGGTAGTAAAATCAGATGATTATAATAATGTAAATCAAAGCACATTAACAAGTAATCCTCAAACAACAACTATTTATGTAGAAGATAGTAGTGGAAATAGAGTATCGTATCCTATTACTGTTAATATTGTGGATACAACGAAACCAGTTATTACAACAGATTTAGTAGTTGTATCATATCGTGTCGGAACAGAGATAACTGAACAAGAATTCTATAATGAAATTGGATTACAAGTATCGGATAATTCATTATTAGAACCAAGTGTAATTTCAGATTTCAATACAGTTGACTTTAACCCAACTGATTTAGAAGATAGTAAGACACATACAGTAACTATTACTGTAACAGATTCAAAAGGAAATATTGCAACTAAAGAAATACAAGTTAATATTGTTAGAAATGCGTTATACTATATTGAAGGTAAAGATGTAGAACTTACAATGAATGAATTAACATCATATATCAATGATAATACGCTAGAAGATACGATTTTAAACATCTCAGAAGCAAAAGCTTGGAAAGCTGATTATTTAGATGGAATAACAGATTTACCAGTATATATTAAAGATATTAGTGCTTTAAAAACTGCTTCTGCAGGTGAAGAAGTTACATTAGATTTAGTATTGACAAACCCAAAAGGTAAATCTAGTAGAGATATTCTTGCAGCATCAGAATTAGAAAGTGTAGTTGGAACAATCACTGTTAAGGTTGAAGAAGAAGTAACTATAACAGATGGTAGTCAACAAAGTAATACTAATAATGTTAGTAATGCAACAAATACTTCAGATTCTATGGCAATTGGTATTGATAAGTTAATAGTAGCGTTTGGTATAGCGATTATGGGAATCTTAACAATATTGAAAACAAAGAAATCAAAAGATTAGTAGATATATAGATATGTAGAATATCTATATATCTTACAAATAAAAGCAGAAGAATTCGCCCTCTTCTGCTTTTTATGTACGCCAGGCATGGCATATATCTAGGTGGTGAAAGTCCACTGTGGGGGTGATGTCGCAACTGCCAACCACTAGCCAATATCAAGGGTGTCCATCGTGAGATGGAATCTGAA
>JBKEBJ010000486.1:0-2937 GCA_047973105.1 Coprobacillaceae bacterium
ATAAAAACCTCCTATAATTTGATTGCTCAAACCACAAGAGGTTGTATTTTATGAGATATTTTTGTATAATTAAAATACCTCAAGAGTTTTCTCTTGTGGGTAACAATGTTGAGGGTGCTATCTGATTAATTGCCGTTAATTAAGCATCCTCTTTTATTTACATTAATTCATTAATTGCTTGTCTAATTGCTTCTGCTTTTGACAAGTTTTTTCTTTTACAATAATTTTCAAGCTTTTTTAAATCATCTTCATCAATTCTAATTGTTAAATTTTTTTTAGGCTTGTCAACCTTTGGCCTTCCCATTCTGCTCATATTACTCCTTTCACTGACTAATTGCCTTGCTTAAAGTATACTAAATGCAGTGCGATATGTCAAGTGTGTTTTTATAATCATTTAACATTGTTACTTATATTCAGTTTTCAAAGAACAATACTTAATACTAAACTTCCATTTTTACATTATCTTTTAAGTAAAATGCTTCTTTATGCTTATTTACTTCTTTAAGCATAGTTAGAGCTTTTTTTCTTTTCTCATTGAAGCTATATTCCGCATCATCAATATCGTTACTTAAGAAATAACCATAATTGCAAATACAAACATACTTTTCCACTTCCTGATTAGCAAACATTTCACGTAGATCAGCTACACATTGTCTAACTTTTCTATGAGACATATTTACTTTTGAAGCTAATGCATAACTATTAATGTAATCATACTTTTTGATTTCGTTATAGACTTCTAATCTAGAAAGTCTGTCCTCTATTTTTCTCATACAGTCACCTCTATTTGATTTTTTATAACTATAATGCTATAATTTATTTGTATATTTTTCTATGGGTACTAGTTGGATCTAGTGACTTTTTTTATTTCCTTATTTACTGTATCAATAGCGTTGTTAATTGCTTTGATTGATACTCCATAATCATTCATTACTTTCTGCGCTAAAGTAAATGCTCTCCTTTTACGTTTTATCACTCCTTCTTCAATCAGTTCATCGTTCCAATCTCTTACCATTATGTAACATTCATTTAAATTTAAATCAGTTACTTCACTTACTACCTTTGCATGAATCAATTCATTTTCATCCACTATTTTTCGATACATTTTCTATCACCTCCCACAATGGAATCTCTAATGCGTCAGATATTTTAATTGCATTTGATAAACTTGGTGTTTTACCATTGATAATCTCACATAATTCATCAAGATCAATCTCAGTTACTTTTGATAAATTTTCAATATCATATCCTTTTGCTTTTATTGCATCAGATAACATTTAGTCACCTCCTAACTATTTTTTCCATACTCTCTAATGAGATCCATTTTTTGACGACTTGTTACATTCAAAATGCTAAAAATCAACTCTAAAATCTTTGTTGGTGGCACTCTAGTTCCATTTTCATATTTTGAAATTGTATGAATAGATTTACCTAATTTATCCGCAAATTCTTTCTGAGTTAATCCAGCGCCTTTTCTATATTCTTTCAATAACATTAAAGTCACCTCCTTCAATAAGTACACTTTGTACTTGATATCAAAAGTATAACAGTACAAATTGTATTAGTCAACCCTTTTTGTACTAAAATATTTTTTTTCTTGTTTTATGGTACGCTTTGTACTAGTATATTGGTAACGGAGGTGTGACATGAAATATTATGAAAAATTAAAAAAATTAAGAAATCAAACAAATTTAAGTCAACAAAAAACTGCTGATTTATTAGGTATGCCTCAAACAACTTATAGTAAGTATGAAAATGGGACAAGACAGCCTGACATTGAAATACAGAATTTATTAGCTAATTATTTTAATGTAGACTTAAACTACATTTTTAGTGAGAAAACACATCTATCTCCTATTGAACTTGCTGAAGATGATGAAGTTATTGGCGTTCCGCTCAAAGTCATTGGAGTTGGTGGCTGTGGTAATGGCAAAAATAATGATGATTATATTAGCGATGAATTGTTCTTTGTTCCTAAACAGTGGATAAAAGGTGAAACAGATAAATACTTCTTTGCCTATGCAAGTGGTGATAGCATGATTGATGCACATATAATAGATGGTGCAATACTTTTATTTAAAGAGCAGCCTTTGGTTGACACTAACGAAATTGGAGCTTTTTATCTTAATGGTGAAACATACATAAAAAGATATAAAGAGCTTGATAATTGTACAATCGTTCTACAAAGCGAAAACAGACTGTACGATCCTATTATCGTTACCAGTGATGATGATTTTAGAGTAATTGCGAAGCTGATGAGAATCAACATTGTTGTAGCAAGGTAAAAAATATTAGAAAGAATTATAAAACAAATTGACTAAGTAAAATGGAGTTGGTTTTATGCCACCAAGAAAATATAAAGATCATAAAAAGCGTTTAAAGTGGATGTTTGATGTTAGTTATAAAAGACTTGATGGAACTCCTAATAGAGAACGTAATTATGGTTTTAAAACTAAACAAGAAGCTGAAGATGCAGAACGTATATTTTTGAATAAGCAAGAGATGTATCACAAAGTTGGCAACATAATTAATTTCGAACAAGCGTGTCAAGAATACCTTTCTTTTAAAAATGATACTGTTAGAAAGAAATCAACAAAACTTCATAAATATTTTATTAATAATTGTATACTTCCCTACTTGTCTAAAGTTATTCTAAACGACTTTACAAGTATTAAAGTGGTAAAATGGCAAAATCAGTTAATAAAAGATGGTAAATCAAACAGAACAGTTAATAGAGCTAGAAGGTATCTAAAATCAATATATAGTTTAGCTAAATATAATCACAATCTTCAAGGAGATCCATTTAGAACTGTAGAAAAATTAAAAGAAAAGAAGAAAAAGATAGTGTTTTTAACTAGAGAAGAACTTGATAATTTTCTATCTGTGATTAATGATTTTGAATATTATGCTATCTATAACTTTATGTTTTTTACTGGT
>JBKEBJ010000054.1:0-8178 GCA_047973105.1 Coprobacillaceae bacterium
AAAATAAGATAGGTAATAACCAAGATTAAATAGAGTATTGATAAATACTCCATAACATCCCCTAACTTACATCAACACTAGTTCCCCAGTTTGATGTATCTGCATTCTTGTCCCTCCATAGTGCACCTTTGTGCACTACTATCGTATCATAATTATGAGTATGCGAAGCCCTAAGTTTGTTTCGAATTTTTCCTACTACTCTCATAATATTTAAATAAATACTAGAGAATCAACTCTAGTCTATTAAAAATCTGTCTCGCATATTTTAAACAAATGTAGATGATAGTCCTAATCCTTCTTCTATAAAAGTATCAAATGAACCATATACTTCATTGATTGTTTCAAATGCGCAATCTAAATACTCTTTTTTCACATATAACATACTTTTAAGTCTATCTAAATCCCAAGTGGAAGCCCCCTCATTTTTAGCTTCTTCTAATAGTATATCATTAGCCGCTTTTCGCATAACATTTGTTTTCAAATAATCTTCATAAATATCTTCATCACTAACACCTAATATTTTAAGAATAAATGCCGCACCCAATCCTGTACGATCTTTACCTGCAAAACAATGAAATAAAATAGCATCTTGATCGTATTCATATACAGACTCTAAGAATTGTTTGTATTTTTCTCTACTTGCAGATTCTTTTATGATCATTTTATATACTAGTTTCATTATCTCATCAGCATCTCCGTTATTACTTTTCATACTAGATAAGCTGGCATTATTATTAATAGCTCCAATAATATCTAAATGTATTATTTCAATACCTTCAATAACATCGTCGGGTCTTTCTTTAATTTCAGAATCTCCTCTAAAATCATAGAATGCTTTAATTCCATAAGTATCTTTTAATGCGATAATATCCTCTTCTACTAATCTAACTGGTTCTCCACTACGGAAAAATTTTCCAGTAATAACTTTACCTTTTGGTGTTTGATACCCACCTATATCTCTAAAATTTACTAATGATTTCATTTTTTCCTCCTATTTCTTGATCCATTTTATTGATAAAACCTCTATAGGATATTGTAACGCTTTTAACAAATCATTGATATAGATATGGTAATAATTTCTAATTCTGGAAATAAAAAGAAGCTGGGCTTCTTTTTATTCTGTTCTTAACGCTTCTACTGGATTTCTTTTTGAAGCAATTCTTGATGGAATTAACCCTGCAATGAATGTTAATGCTACACTCAATATAACTAAAATTGTTCCATTCATTACAGATAACGACGCTGTAAATCCAGTAACATTGATGCTTGTTGTAATAAATTGATTTAATGGAATAGTAATTAAATAAGCAAATCCAACACCTAACAATCCTGCCGTTAAACCAATAATGATGGCTTCCGCATTAAATATTCTAGAAATATCTTTTTTCCTTGCTCCGATAGCTCGCATAATACCTATTTCTTTTGTTCTTTCTACTACTGAAACATAAGTAATAATACCAATCATAATAGAAGAAACCACTAAAGATATTGCTGCTAATGCTGTAAGAATCATTGTTACAGTATCAATCATTGTTGTCATAGTACTAGCTAAGGTTTCTGCCATATCTGTATACGCAATAGAATTAGTTTTATATTCTTCACTATCAATACCAAATTTTTCTTCTACTAAAGTATTATAATCGTTAATAACATCTATTATTTTTTCTTTATTATCAAAACTTGATGGATAAATTAAGATTTGTGTTGGTGTTGTATCACCACCTAATTGTTGCATGATAGTATCGTATGCTGTTTCCTCAATAGCTCTTGTAGTATTAGATAGAACATTAATTGTTGGGTTATCTCTTTGTGTAGTCACTATTTGTGAGTCTTTTTCAATTTCATACATGTAATCTGTTAAAGCTTTAGTATAACCAATACCTGTGGATAATAAGGAAACTGTTGATCCCTCATTTTCTTTTAATACAGCAACAACTTGTGCTTGTACACCTTCATTATACATAGTTTCATCTATCATACTATTCATAAAATATGGTTGTTCTCCATATTGTTCATAGTATGCATCATTGGAAACAATACTAATTGTTTTACCAAGAATATCTTCATATTTAATTTCTTCATTGGAATCATAACCTAAAGCTGTTAGTATGTTTTCACTGATTTCATTTTCACTACCTAAGATAAGTACCACTTGATTCATCTGTGTAGGATATTCAAAATTATCTTCTATTGATGCTACTACTGTATATTGATTTAATACTGCTTCCTTATTTTCCGGTAACTGGCTAAAAACATTAGTATTTCTAGTTTCTTGGCTTTTAACTTCTTGGATTTCATCTTCTGTATTTTTTGTTACTGCTTTTAATTGATATCCACTAGTATACGATATTGATGAATAATATCCATTAGCGTTTTCCTCCAAGTATTCACTAAAAGTATAGCCCTTCTCTAATACATCTTCACTGTAAATGTTAGTATGTGCCTCTGCTTCTTCTTCCACATTAATAACATTACTATCTGCTTCCCCCTCTTCTTCATCCCCACCTAAAGCATTTTCCATACCTTGTGAAAAACGATTAAAAGACGTTGAAGTTGTATTACTAATAGTAATTGGTAATCCGGATAATGTATCTTTTTGCATTGTTGTTACATAAGAACTCATTCCTGCAGAAATAGCTAATACTAAAGCAATACTGATAATTCCAATGCTCCCTGCAAAGGCCACTAGCGCTGTTCTGGTTTTCTTTGTTAATAGGTTTTTAAAACTTGATTTCATTGCTGTAAAAAAAGACATCGATGTCTTTGTAGCGATATATCCACCATGATTAAGTTCCTTTGTATCTATTAAAGGCTTTGTATCCTCTATCACTCTTCCATCTGCTAATCTAACAATACGGTCACTATACTGGTTTGCTAAATCTGGATTATGCGTAACCATAATGACTAAACGATCTTTACTTATCTGTTTAATTAGTTCCATAATTTGAACGCTTGTTTTACTATCTAATGCTCCTGTTGGTTCATCTGCTAATAATATCTTTGGGTTATTTACTAAAGCACGTGCAATCGCTACTCTTTGCATTTGCCCACCAGATAATTGATTTGGTTTCTTATTGATATGTGATTCTAAACCAACGTCTATTAATGCTTGTTTTGCTTTTACTTCTCTTTCCTTAGCTGAAACACCAGATAATGATAAAGCAATCGAAACATTGTCTAAAACAGATAAATGAGCTATTAAATTATAGCTTTGAAATACAAATCCAATTGCACTATTTCGATAGCTATCCCAATCTTTATCACTAAACTCCTTTGTTGATTTACCATCAACAATCATATCTCCTGATGAATATTTATCTAAACCACCAATAATATTTAGTAGTGTTGTTTTTCCACTTCCTGATGATCCTAAAATAGAAACAAATTCATTATTTCCAAAATTCAAACTGACACCATCAAGTGCATTTGTTTTTTCTTCCCCAGTTTGATACCACCTAGTAATATCTTTTAATTCTAACATGATAATTCCTCCTTATTAATATACTCTATCTTACTTCTTATACTTAAATTATTTAGCGATGAAATATAAATAAACTCTAAACAAATAATAAACACATAAAAAAACCGTGTTTCCACGATTTTTATATTTTTATTATAGTAAATTCAAACGATATCCTGCTCCCCAAATAGTTTCTATTATTTGAGGGGACTGTGGATCATCTTCAATTTTTTCACGAATCCGATTAACATGCACCATTACTGTTGCACTATCACACACATAATCATATCCCCAGATTCTTTCATATAACTGTTCTTTGGTAAAAACTATATTGGCATTCGATGCTAAAAAACATAACAGTTCAAATTCCTTATTAGGTAATTTTATTTCTAAACCCTTTTTAAATACTCGCCAGCTCTTTGTCAATACCCTTATATCTCCAATAGTAATAACTTCTTCTCCTTGATTTTTTGCAGTTAAACGTTCATACCTAGCCAAATGTGCTTTCACTCTTGCCACTAGTTCTCCCGGATCAAATGGTTTAGCAATATAATCATCTGCCCCCATTCCTAAACCACGAATTTTGTCTACTGACTCCCCTCTAGCTGTAACCATTAAAATAGGAATCTCTGTTTTAGTTCTAACTTCACGACAAATATCATAACCATTTTTACCAGGTAACATTAAATCAAGTATAACTAAAGAATAATCACCTTCTACAATTTCTTTTACTACTCCTTCACCTTCAGAAAGAATAACAGTTTCAAAACCATACATTTCCAAGTAATCTTTTTCTAACATCGCAATTTCATATTCATCTTCAACAATTAGAATTTTGGTCATTGTTTTTCTTCCTCCTTACTAGGTATCATCATCTTAATCACTAATCCATCTTGATTATATGCTTCTATCTTTCCACCATGTTTTTCTATAATATATTTAACTATATATAATCCTAAACCACTACCTTCTCCATCTTTTAAAGTACGTGACTCATCACCACGCCAGAATTGTTCAAATATATGTTCTAACATTTCTGGTTTTACTCCTATTCCATTATCTGAGAAGATAATAACTTCCATCTTTCCTTCTTTAATTATATCAATTTTTATTTGTAATGGCTTAACATTAGCGTAATGTTTTGCATTCGCTATTAAATTTGTAAATACACGATATATTTGTTCCATATCCGCATAAATAATATGTTTCCCTTCACAATTAACAATAATTTCTCCATCATCATCTAAGAATTCCATTTGCACATCTTGTGCTATTTCTCGAATAAAATTACCAAGTTCAACATTTTCCATTTCAAAAGGTAAATTCCCAGTTTCCAATTTTGAGAAATAAAATAGTCTTCCCAACAATACTTCCATATCACAAGCCTTCTTATGTGCAACTTCTAAATATTGAATTTGTTTTTCAGATGTATTAGCTACACCATCTTTTAACCCTTTTATATATCCTTGTACAGATGTTAATGGTGTGCGTAAATCATGCGAAATACCAGCAATCATATCTGTACGTGCCTTTTCATATGAAGCATTTTTTTCTTTTTCATCTTTTAAATGTTCTTGCATTTGATTAAAAGCATCACAAACAGTTTTAAATTCGTCATTTTTATCATAAATAATTTGTGTTGTCTCTTCTCCTTGAATGATTCTCTTTGAGCCTTTAGTAATCTCATCTATTGGTAACATAATTCTTTTAACCAATCTTCTTGATAACCAAACACTAAGTAGAACAATAATAGCGATGGATACTGCACAAATCACAACAAATTTGTTATGCATAGTATCCATACTGTGTTTTCCTATCATTTGTTCAGATGATAAACCATTTACTGCTAAAATAGTTTTTTCATTTTGTGTTCGACCAATAATGGTAACACCATTACTAAAAATAATCTTTGAGGTTTCTTTCCAAGAAATAGAATATAAAGCATAATCTACTTGTTTGTCTAATTTTTTGTCTTTTAACTTTGCATCATCACTTGTATAAACATCATAATTATATTTAGACAACGCTTTTCTAATTTCACTTATATTATTATTATCTACTGTATCTAATATTGCTTTTACTTCTGTTGCATTGCTATCAACAACCATACTTTCTTCAGTATAAGAATTTCTAAAATTAAGTATGACTGCTGAAGAAGTAACCAATAGTAATAGTAAAGCAATAATAACAACTGTTATGTTTGACACAATAATTCTTGTTCTTATTTTCATAGCTTAATTCACACCTACCCCATCTGTCATCTACTATCATTATACATGATATTACTAATACAATCATATAAACAATTTCTAAACAAATACTAAAAGATTGATTCACTACAATCTTTTTTCTTATTATCTATCTGCTTATTGACAGCAATTCTTCCAAATAATATGATGTTTATAAATTCATCATATGAATAGGAGGTTTATATGAATAAAAAAGATTTAAAATATATGATACTCATATTTCTAGTTGCTTTTAACTTACGTATTGGGATATCATCTGTTCCACCAATAATAGGGATGATTAAAGAAACATTAAATTTGAATAACTTTCAAGCGAGTTTATTAACTAGTATTCCTGTTATCTGTATGGGCTCATTAGCATTTTTTGTTGGTAAACTACAAGAGAAATTAGGACGCAATAAAACAATATGTATCTGTTTACTAATTTTAAGTATTGGTACGATTAGCCGAATTTATTTAAATAGTTATATTGGTTTACTATTTACAACTATTGTTATTGGTTTTTCTATAGCCATTATTGGTCCTCTGATATCTGGCTTTATTAAAGAGGAGTTTTCTGAGAAATCAGGTTTATTAATTGGGATTTACTCATTAAGTATGGGAATTGGTTCATCCATTAGTTCTGCTTATACATTATCTATTACTAACGCATTTAATAATAACTGGTCCCTAGCATTAAGCATTTGGGGGGCGATTCCTTTACTTGTAGCATGTATTTGGCAATTTTTTTCACCAAAAGAAGTAAATAAAAGTAAAAATAAAAAGAAACAATCCTTTCCTCTTAAAAGCATGCAAGCTTGGAAAATGGTTCTATTCTTTGGAATTCAATCTGGAATCTTTTATGGGTTTACAACTTGGATCGCTGATTTAGCATCGCATTTAGGATATTCCTCAAGTGAATCTGCATATATGTTAACCATATTTACCATTGTTCAAATGTCCTTTAGTTTTATCATCCCAACATTAATGGATAAAGTTGGAACCACAAAGCTATGGATATTTATATGTAGTGGGTTAGTATTAATAGGGAATATTACATTATTAATACTGCCCCAATCCTTCTTTATCTTTAGTCTACTTATTGTTGGTGTAGGAGCTGGAGGACTATTTCCTATTGCAATGTTGTTACCATTAAAAGCCACTTCTAATGCATTAGAAGCAAGTTTATGGACAGGAATGGTACAGTCATTTGGCTATATTTTAGGAGGTATTATTCCAATTATCATGGGAATTGTTAATGACATCACTAAGGTTCAAACAAATGCCTTTATTGTCATAATTATTTTATGTATAATATTAATAGTAATAGCGTTTTCGCGTCTAGAGAAAAAATAATAATGATTGGTAGGTAGATTTTATGCAAAAGAATGATCGGAGTTTAGTAAATCAAACAATTACAAAATTAAATCAATACATGGAAGAACAAAAAATGCAACCTGGTGATAAACTCCCCATTGAAAAAGAACTAGCTTCTATTTTTAATGTTGGTCGTTCTACTTTACGTGAAGCTGTTAAAATATTAGCTTACGCTGATATTCTGGAAGTACGTCAAGGCGCTGGAACTTTCTTAAAACAACTACAGATTAGTCATTTTTCTAATGAACAATTAACAGAAGTTCGTGGTATGTTAGAACAACAAGCTATCGAAGTTGTATGTAAAAATCGAACAACTGATGATTTACTTTTATTAAAAGAACTACTATTTAAAAGAAATTCATTGTTAGAACAAGGGTTATTTTCCCAATATATTGAAATAGATTTATTATTTCATAAAACAATTATTCAACTTTCAAAAAATCCTTTTTTATAAAATTGGTATGTAGAAATACAAGATGATGTTAAATCGACTCTAAGTACAAAAGTATTAAACACTAGTGATTATGCTGATAATACTAAAATTCATAATGATATGTATCAGGCTATCTTAGAACAAGATATTACAAAAGCGAAGAATGCAATAATGCATAATATTTATACTGAAATAAAAAAATAGAGGGTATCTTAGATACCTTCTATTTATTTTTCCAATGTAACAATAAAGATGAATTAATGATAACAACAACCGATCCAACATTATGAACTAATGCTCCAACAATAGGATTCAAAATTCCTGTCATCGCTAATATAATAGCTACAAAATTCAATATCATTGATGCCGATAAATTAATGGTGTTAGTCTTCTTCATTTTTTTGGCTTATTGTTTTAGTTGGGGATTTTGTTTGATATCGTCTGTTTCTAATTCAATATCAGCAGCGTCAATTGTGATGTCACTACCAATACCACCCATTGCAATGCGTACTTATGCTGTTTTTAAAGCTGGTGCATCGTTAACACCAACACCAACCAGACAAATATGATCTTCCTTAGCCTCATAAGAATTAATAGTATCCAATTTATCTTCTGGTAAACAATTATGCTTTACATATTCTATCCCTGCATTTTCTGCGATAGTTTTTGCAGAATATTCA
>JBKEBJ010000083.1:0-1803 GCA_047973105.1 Coprobacillaceae bacterium
CCTTAATTGTCCCTCTCATTCAAGATATTTTTCATTTGCGTAGTGGTTCTACATTACTAAGTGCATCCATTATTTTGGCTTTGATGATTTTGCCAACGGTTGTATCATTATCAACATCCGCTTTAAAAAGTGTGCCAAAAGAGATTAAAGAAGGATCTTTAGCACTTGGTGCAAGTAAGATGCAAACCATTTTCAAGGCGAAAATTCCATATGCGAAAAGTGGAATTCTAACATCCTTTTTATTAGGGTTAGGAAGAGCACTTGGAGAAACAATGGCTGTAATCTTAGTTGCAGGTAATTCAAATATGATGCCAATTTTAAATCCATTCTACGAAGCTTTCCTAAATGGTGGAAGAACGTTAACTGGAAATATTGTTATGGAATTGGCATATGCAAGTGGAACTCATGAAGCAGCATTGTTTGCAACAGGAGTTGTCTTGTTCTTATTTGTAAGTATTATCAATGTTGTGATTATGGTTGTTAAGAAAAGAGGTGTTACCTCATGAGTCGAAAGGTAAAAGATTCTATTCAACTAGCCTTTATTTATATAGCAAGTGCAATCAGTATCTTATCACTATTGATAATTGTAGGCTTTGTTTTAAAAAATGGGCTATCCCACGTAAGTTTGGATTTCTTATTAAATGATTATAGCGTTAGTGACGACAATAGTGGAATTTTCCCAATGTTGATTGGAACACTCTATATCGTTGGTTTAACCCTATTGATTGCAACACCAATTAGCATCTTTAGTGCTATTTATTTAAATGAGTATGCAAGAGATAATAAAATTACAAGAGTCATTCGTTTTGCCATTGATGGATTGGTTAGTGTTCCAAGTATTGTATATGGACTATTTGGCTTTAGTTTGTTTGTAACAATCTTACAACCACTGACAAATGGATATTCGATTCTTTCTGGGTCCCTTACGTTAACCATTATGATTCTACCAATCTTAATCAAAACGATTGAAGAAACATTAAAAACCATTCCGAATAATTTAAGAGAAGCATCGTTTGCTTTGGGAGCAAGTAAAGTACAAACTATCTTTAAAGTGATTCTACCAACTAGTTTAAGTGGAATCATAAGTGCTATCATCTTAGGGATGGGAAGAATTATATCTGAGAGTGCGCCGCTGTTGTTAACGGCAGGAATGGTGTATTATATGCCTGAGGGGATTTATTCTTCCAGTCGAACATTAACAACACATTTATACTATTTAGCGAGTGAGGGTGTTAGCGATGATGCGCGTACACAGGCATACGCAACCGCAACAATCTTGATTATTGTAATTGTTGCATTGAATATTTTGACTAGAATCATCGCGAAAAGAATTCGTAAGAAAGTAGGTAAATAAGATGGAAGATATCAAATTTAATGTGAAAAATTTAGATTTATACTATGGTGATTTTCAAGCATTAAAAAATATAAATCTAGCAATTCGATCAAATAAAGTAACTGCTTTAATTGGACCTTCGGGTTGTGGTAAGTCAACATTTCTAAGAACTTTAAATCGTATGAATGATTTGGTAGATAATGTTCATATTGATGGGGAGATTGATTTCGCTAATCATAATTTATTATCAAAGGATATTGATGTTATTGAGCTTCGTACAAAGGTTGGGATGGTATTTCAAAATCCAAATCCATTTCCAATGAGCATCTTTGATAATGTTGCGTATGGTCCACGATGCCAAGGAATAAAAGATAAAAAAGAGTTGAGTGAAATTGTTGAAACATCACTAAAACAAGCAGCGCTTTGGGATGAAGTGAAAGATCGTTTGAATAAGAATGCAATGGGAATGT
>JBKEBJ010000091.1:0-7336 GCA_047973105.1 Coprobacillaceae bacterium
CAGTACTACGTAAACGGAAACTAACATTGTATTGTCCTCTTCCATTTGCTTCTCCAAACACTTGACTATATGCAGATTCTTCATTGCTTTTTGCTTGTCCTAAAGCTGCATCTAAAGTTTGTAACGTTTGGGTAGCCAATGTTTGAGCACCTTCCCAACCAACATTTTCATCAAAATTAATAACGATATCAATCATACGGCAATCTTTTGTAATTTCAATACTTTGAATACCATCAGCTGTTACCATTTGTTGTTCTACTTCATCAAATTTCTTTTCATCAATTTCAACTAATGCAGCACAACGATCCCCATAGACTGGTCCATCTGTATTAGTAGATGCAAATATGTATGCAGTAAAGCCTCCTACAGCTAATACAAATACTAATAACACTACATGCCATACATGTAATCTGAATTTTCTTTTCTTCTTTTTCATATTTTTATCACCTTGCGGTTCTTCAATTTCTACGCTCTCATTATTTGAAGATGTATCTAAGAAAACCTCTTCTGGTATAGGTTCACTTTTTGGTAAAGTATTTCCCATTTCTTCTTCAACTTTATCTTCTTCATCATCAAATGAAAATCTTCTTTTTTCTTGAGCCATCTAATCACCCTCTTTTCATCCATTGTATCAAAATTAAATACAAATGTACATTAAGAAATTCTTAGTTTTATTACTATTCTTAAGTAATATTTAATATTTTATCAAATTCTTATTCTTTTGGTAATATTAGATTTAGCATGATCCCAGCAAGTGCAGATAATGCTGTACCAGATAATGTTGCTGCTCCCCATAATGGAAATACAGCGCCACCCAATCCAATAACTAACATCGCACTAGCAATAACTAAGTTTCTTTGTTTTGAAAAATCGATTTTACTATCTACTAATACACGTAATCCATTACTAGCAATAACACCATATAATAAGATACTCATTCCACCTAAAACAGGACTTGGAATAGAGCCAATAACTGCCGTAATCGTTCCACAACAAGACAAGATAATTGCGATAATTGCGGCACCTGCTGTTACATATACAGATCCTATTTTTGTCATTCCAATGACTCCAGTATTTTCTCCATAAGTTGTATTAGCTGGTCCTCCAATTAAAGCAGAAACTGCTGTAGCTACACCATCGCCAATTAAAGTATTGTCAATTCCTGGATCTTTTAAGAAATTTTTTCCACAAATTTTCCCTAACACTGTATGATCGCCAATATGTTCAGATATTGTCACAATCGCTACAGGTAAAATAGCTATTGTTTCTGGACCAAAATAGAACTCATATTGTCTAAAATCTCCTAATGCAAATGGAAATGCAAATTCTGGTATTTTAAATATTGGAGCATCTAGTATTGGTTGTAAATCTACTAAACCAAAGAACATTGATACAATGTATCCAATAATAATCGCTACTAAGAAAGGTACGATTTTTAAGAACCCTTTTGCTTTAGTAGATATTAATGCAGCAGCGAAGAATGTTATTAATGCAACAACCATCGCTTTTGGATCTCCACCCTTTACAAATTCTGCATTATTCACAGCGTTTGTTGCTAGTCCTAATCCAATAACCGCAATCATTGGTCCAATAACAATTGGTGGTAATAGCTTATCAATCCAATTCTTCCCTACAAATTTAATTATAATCGCTACTATAACATAAATTAATCCGACTAATATTAATCCCGTTTGCGCAGCACTAATGTCCCCACCTAGCGATTCTATCGCTAATTGAACAGCAGTAATATATGCAAAAGATGATCCTAAATATACTGGTACTTTACCTTTAGTAAAAAATGTATAAATCAAAGTACCAATCCCCGATGCAAATAATGCAACCGAAACTGGTAACCCTGTTAAGATTGGTACTAAGATAGTAGCACCAAACATTGCAAAGACATGTTGAATACTTAAAAATGCCCACAATACCGGTTTTGGTTTTTCATTAATTTGAACTATTAAACTCCCTTTTTCTTCTTCCATATTTTCCTCCTGTATTTTTTCCTAGAATATTCTATCATATTCGACAGTAACAAAAAAGAGTAAAGCATTGATTTCTATATTATTTCCTTTATAAAAGGGTGTAAAATTAATTTTCACACCCTTTTCTACTATTTTTTATCTACTTTTTCGCTTTATCATTATTAGTATACCACTAATACTAATAATAATTCCTGCATATAAGATTGTAACATTTGTTTCATCGCCAGTTTTTGGTGATAAAGAAGTAGAAGTATTTGTATTCTTTTTTATTAATGAATCTACTGCTTTATTTATTTGATTAGCGTAATTATTTACTGTTTCTTGTTCAATGATTTTTTTATTACGAACAACACTATCTCTTGCTTTAATCAAAGAATTTACAGATGCTTCTGTATAAATACTTAAATCTGATGGAATTCTTGCAAGAGCAGCATCAACAAGTGTATAATCAGCTTCTTTATAATCTAACTGTTCAATCGCTTCAATAATGATTTGTGCATACCCATCAACGATACTTTGTTCGTCTGCAGTTTTTCCAACAACTACAGAGTTAATAGCGTTATCTAAATTTGTTATGGATTCCTCTGTATATAGTGTCAAATCTACTGGTTTTTGTGCAATTGCTTTATCTACTTCACTATAGTCAGCTAAATGAAATTTTAGTTGCCAACCTAATACTGGAAATAACTCTCTTTCATTATTTCTAAGTAATCCCCATACAGGTATAGTTCGATTATTATTTAAGGTTTCCATAAAGTTATTTGCTTTCATTTCCTCTATTGCTTTTGCTTCAGAATTAGTAGTTAATGAATTGTCACCGGGGATAAAGCTACCAGTATTTTTATCCCATTTGCTTTGTGAAACACCTTCAATATGTAAATCATTTCTCCAATAACAATTATCTACAACCCCATCAATTAAAGCAATTCCTGTACTAAATGAAACATCACCTGTATTTTTAACGCTACCTGATACATAACAGTTTTCTATAGTATATTCTCCAGATGGTAAATCTGGAAAGCCAAACCCAACAATAGTCGCTGCTAAGCCTACTATACCCCCAGTTTGAGATTCCCCATCAGATACCAATAAATCTCCACTATAATAACAATCTCGAATTGTAAAAGTAGAGTTATTGTATGTTGATACCCAAGCAATAAGTCCCCCATATTGACCAGGAATAGTTGCTGTAATATTAACAGATGAATAACTTTCTGAAATCATTGCAGAAACCGTATCTGTTTCACAATAATATTGACCTACTAAACCATCTATTGCATCCCCTATATCTATATTTGGGTCACCACTAACATTTATATTTCCCGTTGTATAACAACGATAAATACTAGAATCTATCATACTTCCAACTAAATCACCGACTTCACATCCCGTAGTATTTATATCCACATTTTCAATACCTAAATTTTGTATTTGACATTGTTCAATCCACCCAAAGAATCCACCAAACCACCCAGTACTAGATTGTTTCATATTATATATAACATGACCATTACCTTCAAAAGTTACCCCAGATAATATTTCTCCATCAATGCTGCCACCTATTGGCATCCAATCAATATTATTAAGATCAATATCATTCATTAGTTCAAAGGTTACCCCATTAAAATCAACATCATCGTGTACTAATCTAGCTAATCCAGCTAATTCTTCAGCTGTAGTTAACTGATATTTACTCTTTGGGTTTGTAGTATCATACCAAGATTTGTCCTCACTACCATCCCATATATCCATATTTGATGCATAGACATTACTACTAAAAAACATACTTATGATGACAACTGCCGAAATAGCTAATGCACTGATTTTCTTAATCATAATGTATTCCTCCCATTCTATTATTTTATACAATAATTTTAGCATGGGATGATAGCGCTTTCTTATTAACTGAAAATTTCACTAAGGAATACTAAAAAAACACATAGAAAAAAAGAACCATGCCTACATTTCATGATTCTTTCTTACCTAAACAATTTAAGAAGTTCTTTGTTTTAACAATTCAATTAATATCTTACTAGTCATACCAGGGTTCGCTTGTCCCCCAGTAGCTTTCATAATTTGTCCTACTAAGAAACCAACTGCACGATCTTTACCATTTTTATAATCATCAATTGATTGTGTATTATTATCCAATACTTCATTAATAATCTTTGATAATTCTTCTGGTGAAGATATTTGTTTCATATTATTTTCTTCAATAATTACTTCTGGATCTTTACCATCTGTAATTAGTATTTCAAATACTTTTTTACCTTGTTTACTAGATATTGTTCCATCTTGAATATAGTTAATCATTTTAGCTAAATACGATGGTGTTATTTTAGTATCTGTAATAATCAAATTATTCTTATTTAAATAGGCTTGAATTTCACCTAATAACCAATTGGATACTAATTTATATTCTTTTGTATCTTTAATTGTATTTTCAAAGAAATCAGATATTTCTTTACTTTGTACTAAAATCAAAGCATCAGTTTTAGGGATATCATATTCACTAATATATCTTTTAATGCGAGCATCTGGCATTTCAGGTATATTTCTTTTAATATCTTCTACCCAAGATGAATCTAAACGAATTGGTAAAATGTTAGGCTCTGGATAATACTTGTAATCTACTGCATCTCCTTTAGAACGCATTGTCACCGTTTCTTTTGTATCTTCATTATAACGCATTGTTTCTTGTAATACTTCACCACCACTAAGTAGTATTTTTTCTTGACGAGCTGCTTCATATTCAATAGCTTTTTGGACATTTGAAACGGAATTTAAGTTCTTAATTTCTGTACGAATTCCAAACTTTTCACTTCCAAATGGACGAAGTGAAATATTAACATCACAACGCATTGAGCCTTCTTCCATCTTTGCATCACTAACTTCTGTGAATAAGAATATTTGTCTTAATCTTTCTAAATACGCTGCTGCTGCTTTTCCAGAACGAATTGTTGGTTTTGTAACAATTTCAATTAAAGGGATACCAGCACGATTATAATCTAATAAAGAGTGATCATCAAAATGTAATTGCTTGGCAGTATCTTCTTCCATATGTAATCTTTCAATTTCAATAATTTGTTTTTTTCCATCAGCTTCTATTTCCATTGTACCATTACGACCGATTGGTTTACGATCTTGGGTAATTTGGAATCCTTTTGGTAAATCTGCATAATAATAATTTTTACGATCAAAACAAACTAATTCATCAATATCCATTTGTAATGCATGACATACACGAATTGCATATTCAACACCAGCTTTATTTAATACTGGCATCGCTCCAGTCATTCCCATATCAACAATATTAACTTTTGTATTTGGTGCTTCACCAAATGTTACAGGTGAAGCAGAAAACATTTTCGAATTTGTTTTTAATTCACAGTGTACTTCTAATCCAATAACAATTTCAAAGTTCATTTTCTATTCTCCCCTCGCATATTGATTTGCATAACCTAGCGCTTGTTCTAAAGCATAGGCTACATTAAATACTGTTTGTTCTTCAAATAAACGACCCATTAAGTTAATTGCAATAGGCATGTTATCAACGAATCCACTTGGAATAGTAATGCTTGGTGTTCCAGCGAAATTCCCTAAAGCCAAATGATTTTCTAAAATCAAATAAGCATCTGATAAACGATCGTCATTAGCTTCTTCAACTGTTGGTGCTACACTTCCACTATTTGGTGTGAGAATAATATCATAGTCTTGATAAATAGTATTCATTTCATCTACAATTAATCGTCTAACTTTTTGTGCTTTTCTAAACATTTTTTCTTGATTTTCTGTCGCCAATGCTAAGTTTCCTAAGATGAAACGACGTTTAATATGAGACCCGAATCCATCTGTACGAGAATTAATCATGATTTCATCAGTTGACTTACCTGGTTGGCGATTTCCATATTTAATACCGTCCAAACAAGAATGATTACTTGTTGCTTCACTATTAGAAATAATTGTATATGTTGGTAAAATAGCTTTCATTAATTGTTTAGGCATTGTAACATTATCTACTGTTGCTCCTAAATCTTTTAATGTTTTTACTACATGTTCAAAGTTTTGTTTTATATCTTTATTTTGAATTTCATCACTAACTGTTGTTAGTACAGCAATTTTTAAATTAGAAATATCAGCTGTTAAATGTTGTAAATAACTTGGTACTTCTTTCATGCTTGAAGTCATATCATGATCATCACGACCAGCAATGGTTTCAGTAACAATTGCCATATCACGTACATTTCGAGTAAAAGCACCTACATGATCTAAGCTTGAAGCATATGGAATAACCCCAAAACGTGATATTCTTCCCCAAGATGGTTTGAATCCAACAACACCACAAAAACCTGCTGGCTTACGAACAGAATCTCCTGTGTCACTTCCTAAAGCAAATGGAATCAATCCACTTGCGACTAAAGCAGCAGAGCCACCAGATGAACCACCTGCAATGCGTTTAGTATCCCAAGGATTTAATACTGGCCCAGTTAGAGCTGACTTATTAGTTCCACCCATCGCTAATTCATCCATGCTAGCTTTTCCAACTAAACAAACACCTGCGTTATACAGCTTATCTACTACTGTCGCGTTATAAACTGGAACATAATCAGCTAACATTTTACTAGAAGCAGTTGTTAAAATTCCTTTTGTATTATAATTATCTTTAAAAACCCCTGGAATACCTTGTAACATTGCTTCTTTTTCTATTTTTAAATCTTTACTATCTTTTAATGCTTTATCTTTAGTGATAGTTACAAAAGCATTCAATCGTTTTTGTTGAATTTCTACTTCTTTAAATAAATCTTCATAATATGTATTAATATCTAGTTTGTTATCTATTAATAAAGTATGTAGTTCTTCAATTGTTTTAGCTTCCATTATCCCACCACCTTTGGTACTCTAATTTGATTATCTTCAACATCCTTAGCGTTTTGTAATGCATCTTTAGTTGAAATAATATCTATTGGTTCATCTTCTCTTAAAAATGTTGTTTCTATTTCATAAGGGTATGGTAATGGTTCTACACCATCCGTATCTATACTTTCTAATACCTTAACATGATTCATAAAAACATCATATTCTTCTACTAATTCTGGTAACTCTTCATCAGTAATACGAAACATTGTTTTGAGTCCCAGTTGTTTTAACATTTCTTCTTTATTTTCCATAATTCCCTCCTATTAAAGCATAATTATTTCTGCACTTTGTCCTTTATCTTTAGTAATAATTGATTCTATATTATCTGTAGTATTAATTAGTACTTTATGATCAAATAATAATGAACAAGCGTTGTCTACTAATACTATTGATTTAGAAACAAATACATCTAATTATCAATATGTTTTTAGATA
>JBKEBJ010000092.1:0-9306 GCA_047973105.1 Coprobacillaceae bacterium
GTAAAAAATGAAGGATATTTTGATGTAATTATGATGGGAATAGGTGCTGATGGACATTTCTGTGCTAACTTACCAGAAACAAATTGTTTACAAGATTATACGACTCGTATTGTAACATTTGATATTCCAGATAAAGGTATTATAAAATATGCAACAATGGGAGCACAATCAGTAATGGCATCTAAGCATTTATTATTAATTGTAAATGGAGAACATAAAGCAGAAATATTAAAACAAGCATTAGAAGGACCTGTTGATGAAAAATGTCCTTCATCAGTATTAAAGTTACATCCAAATTTTACTGTTATTGCGGATGAAGCAGTAGCAAAATTATTAACAAAATAAAATAAAAACAAGTCAGTATGCTCTGACTTGTTTTTATTTGTTCCTAAATTCTATTTTTGTTCTAATATAATTAAAAGTTTTAAGAATGATAGTAATAATAATAACCATCCAGAGTGTCCACGAAAAAATACTAACCATATCAATTTGTGTTCTAGCATAATATAAAGCTGTCCCAATACCATTACTTGTAGTAACAAATATTTCTGCCATAACACCTGTTTTAAATGCTTGTGGTAAACAAGAATCAATAGCAGATAATATATATCCTTTAATTAAAGGAATGTATACTTTAGGAATAGTATAAGATAAGGGATGATTAAATAGTGTAATAACATCTATTAAATCGCAATCAATATCTCTAATACCACGTAATGTATTATAATAAAAAATAGGTAATAACATTAATAATACAATAAAAATTAAGGCAGTTAAGCTACGGAACCAAACCAATAAGATTAAAATAAAAGCGATTTGTGGAATACTTTGAAGAATTGTTATAATTGGTGATATAAAATCTTCAAAATTTTTATATAAACCAGCGAAGATTCCAAATGATATACCAAGTATCATTGCTAATAAAAAACTAATTGCTACGCGTAGTAATGTATAAGCAACGGATATATAAAAGTTTGAACTAGTAGCTAGTTCAAACATCTTATAAAACACATCACTTGGTAATGGTAGGATTACAGTTCTATCTACTATAATAGCAGCAATCCACCATATACCAATCAATGTTACTATTGAAATACTTTTCTTTATCATGAGGCTAACATTTCATCACTAAACGTAATTCCAAACAGTTGTAAGAATTCAGTAATCTCTTCTTTACAATCTTTGGCAGGTTTGTAATGTACATTTTGCCTTTCCATGGAAGAAACGACTAATTCTACACTAGGTAGATTTAAAGTTTCTACACCAATATCTTCTAAATACTTTTGTAATCCAGTATACCCATCATTTGTAAATACATCAATATTGTCAAATAACATACTATGACTTGAATTGTTTTTTACAAAAATAGCAGCTTGTGGATATCCATTACCATCTCCATATTCTGTTTGTAGATCGGTTATGATTTGTAATGGAATGCCTTCTTGTTTACCCTTTGCAATTGTAGCACTAGCTAATGGTTCAGCAAGTAATCCAGCAACTGCATTGCCAGATAATAATTGTTGTTGAACTAGTGTAGCAGAACTATAATACGTTGGTGTTAATGTAGTTTCAATATTAGTAGCTTCAACAATCTTTTCTGGAACAGCACCTTGACCAAATAAGGCAAGTTCACCAGTTCTTTGTAAAGATTCTTCGTCAGTACCAACATAATATAGGTTTCCCCATGTAATAACAGAACTTAAACGATAATCTGTTTGATCTGTTTCTATTAGTTTTGCACCTACATTGATGGGAGCAACAATAATATCATATTCACTATCTGCCTTTGATAATTCTGCAACTAGTGCATCACTACCATCAACAAAATCAATCTTACCTTCAGTAGTAATAGATTCATATTCACTTACAAAGGCAAGGGCAGGAGCTCCAGAAGGGCAAAGAATATTTGCAGGTTCTTGAGCATCGCTGATTCCGATATCATTATTATTTTCATCTTCTTCTTTTTTTGTACTACTACATCCAACAATAAGGGTTAGTGATAATAGGCATATTAAGTATTTAAAAAATTTATTCATGGTGTTCCTCCTTAATCAATTTTTCCAAATCGTTCTCTTGGTTTGTGATGTGTATGCAAATATTTATGCGCTACTTTACTATTTGGCTCACCTAAGAATTCTTTATATAAACTAAGAATGTCTGGGTTCTCATGTGATTTTCTCACAGATGCCTTCTTATCTGCATTATACAGAACGCTTGCACGTTTTTCAAAGACATTAATCTCTTCTTTTACCATTGGGTTAACAATTGGTTGTCCACCACCCATGATACATCCACCAGGACATCCCATGACCTCGATGAAATGATACTTAGATTCGCCACCAGCTTCGGCAATTGATTTTAATATACTCTTAGCATTACCAACACCACTGATAACTAAACCATAAACAGTTACATCACCAGCTTTTACAGTAACTTCTTTAGTACCTTCATCACCACGAACTGCAGTAAATTCAATATCATCTAATGGTTTTCCATTTAATTTTTCTGCAACAGTTCGTAAAGCAGCTTCCATAACTCCACCTGTAGCACCGAAGATAACACCAGCTCCACTATCACCATGGAAATTATCAAATGTTTCATCTTCTAGTTTCGCAAAGTTAATACTAGCGGCTTTAATCATAGCAGCAAATTCTCTAGTAGTGATAACATGATCAACATCACGAATACCATCAACTTCAAATTCTTCACGTTGTGCTTCATATTTTTTAGCAACGCAAGGCATGATTGATACTGTAACAATATCTTTTGGATCAATGTTTTCTTTTTTCGCATAATGTGATTTAATGACTGCACCAAACATCATATGTGGTGATTTACAAGTTGATAAGTTATCCACAAAGTCTGGGTGGAAATGTTTACAATATTTAATCCATCCTGGACTACAAGAAGTAATCATTGGTAACTTACCATTGTTGTTAATTCTATTTAATAATTCTGTACCTTCTTCCATGATTGTTAAATCTGCAGAGAAGTTAGTATCGAATACTTTATCAAAACCTAAAGTTCTAGCAGCCGTTGGCATTTTACCTGTAACATTAGTTCCAATTGGTAAGCCAAACTCTTCACCTAAAGCAGCTCTAACTGCAGGCGCGATTTGAACAACTACGTGTTTCTTTGGATCATCAATAGCATCCATAACTTTATCAATCGCTGTTTTCTCAGTTAATGCACCAGTGGGACAAACATTAATACATTGTCCACATAAGATACATTCTGTATCTTTAATTGGGCGGTTGAATGAACCAGTAATAGAAGTATTAATACCACGCATTGTAGCATCAATCGCTTCTACTTTTTGCACGTGTTTACAAACTGCGATACAACGGCGACATAAAATACATTTCGCATTGTTTCTAACCATTGATGGATTACATTCATCAATTTCACAAACTGGCGGTTGAGTTTCAAAACGAATATCTTCAATTCCCATATCACCAGCTAGTTTACGTAATTCACAGTTATTGTTTCTACTACATTGATAGCAGTCTCTAACATGGTTAGATAGAACTAATTCTAAGTTCATTTTTCTAGAATCACGAACACGTTTACTGTTTGTATTAATAACCATTCCATCTCTAACTGGAAGGACACAAGATGCTTGTAAACTACGCATACCTTCAACTTCAACTACGCACATACGGCAAGCACCGATTTCATTTATTTCTTTTAAATAACAAAGTGTAGGAACATCAATATTAGCTTGCTTTGCAGCTTCTAATACTGTCGCATCAGACTTTACTTCATATTCTCTACCATTGATTGTAACATGAACTTTATCAGCCATTATGCATTACCTCCATCTGCTGGTTTCCCTAAGATAATTGCATTAAACTTACATGATGAAATACAAAGACCACATTTAATACATTTGTCTGGGTCAATAATATGTGCTTCTCGCACACTTCCACTAATAGCATCTACTGGACATTTACGAGCACATAGAGTACAACCTTTACATGCTTCTGGAATAATAGTATATTCTACTAATTCTTTACATTCTCCAGCTGGACAGTGATGATCTTTGATATGCGCTTCGAATTCATCTCTAAAATGATGAATTGTACTAAGAACTGGATTTGGTGCAGATTGCCCTAAACCACATAGAGAAGATTCTTTAATAGAATTTCCTAGTTCTTCTAACATATCCAAATCTTCCATAGTTCCTTTTCCAGTACTAATTTTTTCTAAGATTTGATATAAACGAGTTGTTCCAATACGACATGGAGCACATTTACCACATGATTCTTCCATTGTGAAATCTAAATAGAATTTCGCAATATCAACCATACAGTTATCTTCATCCATAACGATTAATCCACCTGAACCCATCATTGATCCAGCAGCAACTAATTCATCATATTCTACTGAAATATCAATTAATGATTCTGGAAGACATCCTCCTGAAGGTCCACCAGTTTGGGCAGCTTTAAATTTCTTTCCATTAGGAATTCCACCACCAATATCATATAATATTTCTTTTAATGTAATTCCCATAGGAACTTCTACAAGTCCTACGTTATTAATTTTACCACCTAAAGCGAATACTTTAGTACCAGCTGATCTTTCAGTACCAATACCTTTAAACCATTTCGCTCCATTTAAGATGATTTGTGCAATATTTGCATATGTTTCTACGTTATTTAATAACGTTGGTTTTCCAAATAAACCTTTTTGTGCTGGGAATGGTGGACGAGGTCTAGGTTCTCCACGTTTACCTTCCACAGAATTAAGTAAGGCAGTTTCTTCTCCACATACGAAAGCACCAGCTCCGTAACGAATTTCTAAATCAAAGTTGAAATCACTACCTAAGATGTTATCACCTAATAATCCTTTTTCTTTGGCTTGGTCAATCGCAATTGATAAACGATGAATAGCCATTGGATATTCTGCTCTAACATATACATAACCATAGTTTGCACCAGTTGCATAAGCAGCTAATGCCATTGCTTCAATTAGTGTATGAGGGTCACCTTCTAAAATAGAACGGTCCATGAATGCCCCTGGATCTCCTTCATCCGCATTACAAGCTACATATTTTATATTACCTTCGACAGAAGCACAAATTTCCCATTTTAAACCAGTTGAGAAACCAGCACCACCACGACCACGTAATCCTGAATCTTTTACTTCTTTTACAACTTCTGCTGGTGTCATATCAAAAAGTGCTTTTTCTAAAGCTTTATATCCATCTAATGCGATATAATCTTCAATTCTTTCTGGATCAATAACACCACAGTTTTTAAGAACAAGACGTTGTTGTTTTTTATAGAAAGTTAAATCATTTAATTTTTCTACAATACGACCATCTGGTTCTTTAACTAATAATCTTTCTACAATTTCATTCTCTTTAATATGCATATTAATAATATCTTTTGCATCCGCTACTTTTACATGCGAATAGAAAGTATCATCTGGTTGCATTAAAACAATCGGACCTTGCATACAAAGACCAAAACATCCTGTTTGTACTACTTCTACTGAATCTTCTAATTTTTCATCTCTAATTACGGCACGTAATTCTTCGATAATATCAGCTGATTTTGCAGAATGACAACCAGAACCACCACAAACTAAAATATGGTTACAAGAACAAGGTTCATGCGTTAAACGCATTTTAATCTCATCATAACGACTTTTTTGCATTGCATCTAATGTCGTTCTATCCATTACGCATCACCCTCCTTGTTTTCAGTTTCTTTCATAATTTTTGAAATGTCATCTGTTGTAACATTTCCGTATACTTCACCATCTACTGTTAATACTGGTGCTAAACCACATGCCCCAATACAACGAGTAGCTTCTAGCGTATACTCTCCGTCTTCTGTTGTTTCCCCAACTTTGACTCCTAATTGACGTTCAAAACCATCAACTAAAGATTGTGCTCCTTTTACGTAGCATGCTGTACCAAGGCATACACTAACTTTATGTTTCCCAGTAGGGGTTAAACTAAAGCGTGAGTAAAAAGTCGCAACACCGTAAATCTCCGTTAAAGAAATACCAGTTTCCCTTGCAATAATTTCTTGTACTTGAATAGGTAAGAACCCAAAGTACTCTTGGACATCGTTCAAGATTGTAATTAAAGAACCTGGTTTATCAGCGTATTTCTGACAAATTTCAATAATACCAGCTTCGTGTTCTTTTGTTAAATCACATAAGCATTGTTTGTCCATAATTTTCCTCCTTTTTAAGAACTCGTACATATAAATTTTAACACTTTTTGTAATTGCTTACAATGGTTTGTGAATATATTCGCCAAATAGTAAAAGTTTCTCATTATTAGAGATTAAATTAATATAACTACATTTAAACGGTGTTAAAAACTTTGGTGAGAAATCATGATATATTTTTATATCTTATAATTAAGTTGTAATAAGTCAGGAGGTATTAACTATGAAATATGCGATAGTAAATGGAAATAGGACTCATATTAGTAAAGTAGAAAAAGGGACTGTAGGTAGAGAATTTGGATATCGAGATATTTTAGTAATAGCTTGTAAAGGTAAACAAAAACAATATTGGAAATATATTCCTAAAACAACATATACATATCATTAACTATTGTATTTTTTGTTATAATACGCATATATATGGTATAATCAAAAAATATGGAATTAGATAGTGGAGGTATTATATGAGTTTAGAGACAAGAGTAGTAACAAAAAATAATAAAAATAATGCCGAGATGTTAATGAGAAATGCCTTTCCTAAAAATGAACATGTACCTATGTGGATATTGTTAAAAGGAAATAAGTCTGAAGATATAAGTTTTTTAGAATTCTATGAAAATGATAATTTTGTTGGTTTTACCTATATAATTAGTAATCAAGATATCACGTTCATATTATTTTTAGCGATAGATGCCTCTATGCAATCTCAAGGATATGGTAGTAAAGTATTAACATATATTAGAAATCTTTATCCTAATAATAGAATGGTTCTACAAATGCAGTCAGTAGATAAGACAAAAGAAAATTATGAACAACGTTTGAAAAGACAAAAGTTTTATTTTAGAAATGGATATCAAAACATTGGATATAAATTTGATATGCATGGTGAAGTAAATGAAGTGTTAGTACATGGAGATATTACTGTTACTAAAAAAGAATATTATAATATGTTTAAAAAACTATTTGGGAAAGTAATTATGATATTCCTTAATCCTAAATTTATAGATATGTAAAAGAAGATCACGCTTATATTTAATACTAAAGAGTGATCTCTTTTATTTGATGTTATTATTAAATATGATAGAATATACTTGTTGAAAAAAGAAATAGAAGTGTCTGTTTTTTTATTGTCAGGGGGAATAGTATGGAGAGAAAGATTATATTTTTTGATGTTGATGGTACATTAGTATCTCCACATCAAATGCCTACACCAAAAGTAGTCGAAGGTTTGCAACAATTACGAAGAAATGGCCATTTAGCCTTTATTTATACAGGTAGAAATCGATGCATGGTAGAAAGAGACGTATTAAACATTGGATTTGATGGAATCATTTGTAGTGCAGGGAGTTATATTGAATTACAAGACAAGGTTATTGATCAAACTTTTATTGATTACAATAAGGTATTAGAGATTATTTCGATTTTTGATAAGAATAATATTGCTTATACATTAGAAGGAACATACACTACATTTGCAGATGATGAATTAATAGAAATGTTTGCGAATTCTACAAATCATGACTTTGATAACAGCGAATTAGAAAGATTACGTAAAGAGATAGAAGAGGGAATGAATCGTAAAACAATGAAAGAATTTCATGAAAACCCGATGCCCATTCATAAAATATCCTTTATTGCTCAAAATTATGAATCTTTAAAAGAACCTAGAGAATTATTAGAATCAGATTTTACTTTTGTTGTTCATGATATTTTTTCTAAGAATAGTGTTAATGGTGAAATTATTGATCGTTATACTACAAAGGCAACAGCTGTAAACAGAATTTTAGAAATTCTACAATTACCACAAGGAGATACAATAGCCTTTGGTGATAGTATGAATGATTTTGAGATGTTACAAGCTGTAAACTATGGTATTGCAATGATTGATGGGGCAAAAGATTTAAAAGCAATTGCAGATGCAATCTGTCCAAGTGTTAAAGAGGATGGTGTTTACCAAGAATTGAAGAAATTGAAATTAATATAATAAAGCCATAACAAAGAAGCATATCTCTTTAATATGGCTTTTCAATTACTATTTTTATAGTTGAAAGTTAACTTTTTATCTGTTATTCTTGTATTAATAGTAACAAGTTACTAAAGAGAGGGTAAACTTATGGAAATAAATGATTTATTAGAGAAATACAGCGAAGAGAGAGAAAAAAAAATTCGTGCTATATATGGAAGTATATTTATACTACAAAATAGATTACAAACAGTATTTGATAAATTAGATCCATATATTACAGCCAAGCAATTTATGTTATTAGTAATTTTAAATCAATCACCAGGAGAGAATACATTTACGCATTTAGGAAAACTACTTGGTTGTTCTAGACAAAATGTAAAAAAGTTAGCTATTTCCTTAGAAAAGAATGGTTTTGTAACTATTGGAGAAAGCGAAACGGATAAGCGAAGCGCAACAATTAATATGACAAAAAAGACATTAAAATATTTTGATCAAGTTTTAGAGGAACATCGAAAACTGTTATATCAATTATTTGATGATTATACAGATGAGGAAATAAATCAATTATTTTATACGCTAACTAAAATGTATGCAGGCATTGATACATTTGAAATGGAAAGGGATTAGCAAATGGAATTAGTATTTGGGATAGTCATTATTATTGTTATTGGATTTTTTATATTTTTAAAAATTACATGTTCACCAATCATATCTAAATATAATCTATTAAATATGAAATTATTGGAAGGCGAAACTAAAATAAATCAAATAATAACAAGGAAAGATATTAAAGATTTGCCATATCCCTTACAACAATATTTTATTACTTGAGGATATGTTGGATGTACAAAAATATCTGTGATGAAATGTAAAGTTTTTGTTGAAAAAAAGATGATAATCCTACTACTATAAAATATAAACAAACAAATACTGTTTCTAAACCAAAATGAAAAGAAAGGATACGATACCTTTCTTTTCTAATGTGTATGCTATGCTTTCTATAAATTTTGGAACAAATTCAAAACGAAGAGAGAACCGAGGTACATAGAATATCTGATATACTAAAAGTAGGTATTATTGAAACAGTAGGCGGTTGTCTCCAACATGGAGACTGTGACTCCATGTTTATATACATCTTCCACGTAGAAGAAA
>JBKEBJ010000096.1:0-2824 GCA_047973105.1 Coprobacillaceae bacterium
TATAAATTTATAAAATTCGATTTTAAAAATTAATGTTGCACTCATAACAAATATACCCTATCATTAAAACAAGTAATCAATATACTTTACTTGTTTTATATCCTCATTCATTATTTTATCATAACTATACACCTAACTACTACACATAAATAAAACCATATAAAAAGGAAAAAAGTTTCAAAAAAACTCTATTATTTTTAATAGAGTTTTCTTTCAAAATTAAGGTAGAATTCTTCCAATTGCTTTAATATAAATATCGTACCAATCTTCTCGTGACAATTCAATATCACAACCAGCACACATCTCTTGTACATGCTTAGATTTAGTTGTACCAAAAATTGGTTGCATATTTGCAGGATGTCTTAAAATCCAAGCAATTACAATCGCTGTCTTACTTACATTATATGTATCAGCATACGATTGTAAACAATCATTAAACTCTTGATAATCTGGATTATCTAAATATGTTCCTTCTTCCCAAGAAGCCTGCATGATTGACCATGGCTGAATTGTAACACCTTTTAAACGACAATATTCCAAAATAGAACCATCATGATCTATTGCTTGTTCTTCCTTCATGTTCGCAAACAAACCATTGGTTACCATTCCTGCGTGAATAGGACTGTATTGCAATTGATTAAATAAAAGTTTCTGACTAACTCCACTCTGTAATAATTCCATTTGCATGGCATTCATATTAGATACCCCAAAATATTTTACTTTTCCACTCTCATAAAGTTCTTGAAATGCTTCACCTACTTCTTTGGGGTCCATTAATGTATCTGGGCGATGCAATAGTAAAATATCAATATAATCTGTTTGTAATCTTTCTAAGCTTTGTTCTACCGACGCAAGAATATGTTCCTTACTAAAATCAAAATAACCAACCTTGCCACGACGAATTCCACATTTTGTTTGAATGATCATCTGCTTTCTAAATTCAGGGTGTCTCTTTAATACTTCACCAAATAACTTTTCACTCTCACCACCACCATAAATATCGGCATGATCATAAAAGTTAATTCCTTCATCTAGAGCTGTTGAAATTAAACCTGTAAGTTCATCAACACTCATTTCTGAAATTCTCATACATCCAAACGCAACTTGTGATACCTTTAAGTCTTTTTCTAATTGTAAATATTTCATGTCTACCTCCACTATATCTACCCTTATTCTATACTATTATTTCCTTTATTCATACCCTTTCTTATTTATACGATTAATGATAAAATAGCAATGTTTGAAAGAGGCATATCAATGGGCAATTTTATAGGACACCTTACAACCATCAATCGTCATAAATACAGAGTTACAAAACTCTGTTTTCGTTGTGGTTTATATAAACAAGGACTCCTTCATGATCTTTCAAAATATTCGCTTGTTGAGTTTAATGCAGGTGTTAAATTTTACCAAGGTAATCGTAGTCCCATCGATCGAGAAAAAGAAGTACTTGGATATTCAGTGGGATGGTTACATCATAAAGGCAGAAATAAACATCATTGGGAATATTGGTTAGATAATGCAAGAAATGGAATCAAGCCAATTGAAATGCCAACTCGTTATGTAATCGAAATGTTTTGTGATCGTGTGGTTGCTTCTCAAATATACCAAAAAGAAAACTATCGTGATGATAGTGCATTAAACTATTATTTAAACGGGCGTGATCATATCTTGATTCATCCCAACACTGATAAGCTAATTCTTCATCTTCTAACATATCTTAGTGAGCATGGATTAAACAATACCATTCAATATATAAAAAACACCACTTTATGATAAGGTGGTGTTTTTTTAAAATCAAGCAATATCTAATTCTTTTATTTCAAATAATTTTTCTTTTGTTTCATTAACAATTTCTAAAGTATTCCCATTATCAATTACAAAATTAAATTCTGCAATAGCCAAAGAATATCTTTGTAACTCATATAAGCATATTCCTTTTCTATATGCACTCTTTACTTTCTGATAAGTTGAAAGATTTTCTAGTTGAATAAAGTGCTGTAGCGCCTTTTCATAATTCTTACAATGCATATCTAATACTATATTTAACTCTTGTAAATTAAAGGAAAAAAATTCTTTTTACTATAAAGTCTGTTTAATAAACGATACTTTGCCTCTATATTAACATCATCATTTTTCAATAGAGCTCTATTTATAGCAGTAGTTGCAAGAAAAATCTCATTTTTTCTCAAAGTATCTCTTTCCTCAATTTTAGATTCAGCAAATGCAATTCCTTCATCAACTTTTCCATCCTCTATTAAAGCAAGAAAATGCAACTGTATAATTACATCATATATCTCAGGTTTTACAGACTTTTCCTCTAATGCCAAAGTTGTAATAGCAAGAAACCCTTTATTGTCACAGTGCTCATATAATACACGTTGGATATCTTTAATATTTGTATTAATTCGTATTATATACCATTTAGCTGGTGCAAATGTAATTAACCCAAGCATCAAAAGAAAGATTATTAAAGCTATTGTAGGATCAATAATTTTGTGTTGTAAAGTTAGATAAAAGACATTCAACAATAAAAATATTAAGCCATAAAACCCAGCACTCCTCAAAATGTGATCTCTCTTACATTTTGAATAATATATATTCACCATCTTTTCCAATTTTTGTTCTTCCATATTTTATACCCCATAAATTTAGAAGAAGAATAGGATAAGTCTATTCCTCTTCTAATAAACCTAATAATTCTAATATTCTATTTAAATCATCTGTACCTTTATATTTAATAATAAGTTGTGAATCATCAACAACTACTTTTGTTTGTAGATTATCCTGCATTGTTTTGATTACTCCATCATAAGCTGTAGTA
>JBKEBJ010000132.1:0-3949 GCA_047973105.1 Coprobacillaceae bacterium
ATTTTTATCATTTCTATAATCATAATCCAATATTATACTAAAAGTTTTTTCACCCAAATAAAATTTATAGCCTATACATTTCTGCGTATGTTTTAATAAAATAGTGTCAAATGTCAAACCATTTATTGTATATGAGCTATTAGCATGGATTGATTTAAATATCAAATTATTTAAATTAACAATTTGAACTGGAAAAAAAGGTGGTCCAAAATATCTATTTATAATACTCTTAATATTTCCAGTACCAATAATTTCTTTCACTACTTTATTATCAAATAAAAATTCTGTAAAACCTAATCCCCACAAGTGGTCATGATGATAATGTGTAAAAAATAATATAATTTTCTTAAGAAACAACTGATTTTCATAATAATACTTATCAAAATCAGTTATTCCACTACCTGCATCAACTAAATAAATTGTATCTTCTGTTTCAATACTTATACAAGTTGTGTTAAAACCATACTTCATCATTCTAAAATCGGTAGTTACACAGCTACCACGACAACCCCATGTTATAACTTTGTTGTCTGACATTATTACCACCTTCCTAGTTAGTTAATAAATTTAAGCTTAGGCATTAACCCTTGCTGTATAGTCCAAGCAACCCAACTAGCATTATATGTACTAGTATCTTTTAACCCTGTATAAGTTTTCGCATATTCATCATAAACTAACCCATCTGATAAATAAAAACTATTATTAATATCTAACTCTGCACCTTCACTTTGACCTAAACTATAATACCCACTAATATCTGAAATAATATTATCTAAAGTTGATTTTTCATTATAATCTATAGTATTTATAAATCTTTTAATACTACTTTGATTTGTACTACCTGACATATATATATTGCTAAGCTTATCATTTGAAGAATATCCAATTAATCCACCAGCACCATTTGACGTTCCATTTAAAATTGAACTACTATAAATAGCTATTTGATCATAAGAATTATTATATGAGCTACCTGTAATACTTCCACCAAATAATGAAGTTGCAATTACATTACTTAATTTAGATAAGTTTATTTCTGCTTTTGTTAACTTTGTACTGTATGCCACACCGAAAATCCAACCACCACTTTTAGAACTTTGTATAACATTACTAGTTCCATTAATTTCAATGTCTTCAACTATGTAGTCAGAAATTGATCCAAAAATACCTCCTGATACATAATCGCCTTGAAGTGTGTTATTTGAAGCAGTTAAATATTTGGCTGTATCCATTCCATTTATACCACTAGCATTAACTACTATACAACCAGCTATAGAACCTTTAATTATATTATTTTTTGATATAATATCTTCTAAAATTACATCTCCAAATATACCACCTGCTACACCACCACTCGCAACATGAGTTGAGGTTGTATCATTAGCAAATATACTATTATTTTGTGATGTGCAATTTTTTATTTTTGTATTTATCGCATGCCCGACTATTCCACCAGCATTTCCATACTCAGAGTTAATCTCCATGCCAGATACTTCACAATCGTTTATGTTTGAAACACCTGATGAAGATCCAGCTATTCCACCAGCACCCATTCTAGCATAAAATTCTGGTGTAGAAAGTATACTATGCTTATTTACAGTTGAATTTGATACTGTTCCACAATCAATAGAACCTGCTATCCCACCAACATATCCTGTATCATCATCATCACCAGACGATTCAATACTTGCTACTATGTATACGTTACAATTATTAATAAAAGCTGAAGAATCATTTGTTTTAGCTAATATACCAACTATTCCACCTGAAGCAAATTTAGATGTTATGTCTTGAATCTTAACTGAACAATCTTCAACTAATCCATATGCAGCACCAGCTATACCCCCACAATAGTCACCATTTATTACAGATAAGGCTATGTCTACATTTGAATTTTTAATATCACCATAAGATAACCCAGCTATACCGCCAGTGTATCCATTTGAGCTTATTGATGTCAATCCTGTAACTGAACAATTTATTATATTGCCACGAGATAATCCAACAATACCACCAACTGCTCCATATTTCCCTTGTATATTTGAATATAGCAATTTTGAATTAGTAATCGTTCCATTAGATAGACCTACTATACCACCTATATTTACATTTTCATTACTATCAGAATATACGGTAGCTAAGTCTACTGTTACATTATCAATTACAGTATCACTATCAATATATCCAGCCAAAACACCTGCATATGAGCTATCTTTTAAAGTCAATACAATTCCTTCTAATTTAAGATTATTTACATTACAATTTGTTAATGTATTGAAAAGACCTGCTCCAGTTATACTTATCAAATTTAAAGTATTTCCATTACCATTAATTGTTGTGTTTTTCAAATCATATTTTTTGAAAAGTAAATGGCCAAAGAAATCAATATCATTTTTAATTTCAATTACACTAATAGCTTGACCACTTGAAGTTTGTATTTTTTCTATTTCATCCAATGCACTAAATAAATCTGATTTATTCGTAACTTCAAATATTGTAGTATTATCTATTGGTGTATCCGGATCCTCTATTACTGGTAATGTTGGCGTAACGGGAATCGATGGTATTTCAGGATTCTTAACAATAGGAGCTACAGGTGTTAGTGGTTCTATAGCATCTATATCTCGCCCTGTATCAGTGTCTGGATCAGTATCAGTATCTGGATCAGGTTCTGTTACTGTTGCGGCTGTAACTATAACTGTTCTAGTTTTAGTTACAGTACTTCCATTATATGTTGCGGTATATGTAATTTTATAAGTACCAGCTGGTGTTGATGAATTAATACTTGAAATTGCAGAACCACTACTATTTTTAATTACAGTTGTTTTAGTAGCTGAAGTTGTTACATTTTTAGTACCTTCAAATACTTAGAATCCTGCATCTGTATAACTTCCACCTTCAGTTATAGTAACTGAACTATTTCCAATTAATTCAATTGAAAGTGTTTCTGTATCAGTATCAGTGTCTGTATCAGTAGTAGTTGTTTCTTTTTTTACTACAGTAAATGTTACTGTTTTAACTCTATCCATTCTTTTTTTAGTACTAATATCTTGATTTACAATTTCACCGTTACTCATTGATGAAGTTCCTGGTACATTAACTACTTTTACAGTAATTCCTTTTGCACTAAGAGTCTTAGTAACTGTATCAATATTTTTTCCTACATAACTACCAAATAGAGGATATCTATCACTTTCATTATATACTCCAGCACCTATATTTGTAGTTTCATATGGTTCATTTATTGAGAATGAGAATGTTTTAATTGCTGTTATTTCTTTTAGTTCTAAGTTTTCTTTCATAGCATTAGATATATCTTTTGCACTTCCAAGATATGGAACATAGTTATATAATTCTAAATTATTAAGTTCATCATATATAGTAGCGTCATATCCACTTAATGTCATATGTTGAATATTAAGTGATACATCTTCACTAGATGCACTACTTAATATATCTAATCCTACTTCATAGAATGAAATAATTTGAGATAAATCCATATTTGTTTTCATATTATTACTTAAAGTATCTAGTATTGATTGTACTTCATCTACTGATCTAATAGATGTAGCTTTTTTCATTGCAGCTTCTATTACCATTTGTTGATGCTTACCACGTGTAATATCTCCACCTTCAAGTGTTTTTCTATGTCTTGCAAAAGCAAGTGCTTCTTCACCTGTTAACGTTTGAAGACCTTCTTCTAAACATATAATCGCATCATCTGCAAAGCTTCTATCACTATTTTGTTCACAAAATTCTATAGGTACATCTATTTCAACTCCACCTAAGGCATCAACTAAATGTACTACACCTTTGAAGTTAATTGTTACATAGTAATCTATTTCTATATCAAGTAAATCTTCTATAGTATCTTGCATACAGCTTACTCCATACCATCCAGCATGAGTAATTTTTGTTTCTGTATAACTTCCACAAGCGAGTTTTGTAT
>JBKEBJ010000148.1:0-2842 GCA_047973105.1 Coprobacillaceae bacterium
TGAATTCTTAACTCTTTATTAAAAGAATATATTGTTTTACTTTCTTTATAATAAAAGTAGTAATACATATCATCTTGTCCAATAAATTCTAAACTTGAGAAATTTGATATATATGGTTTAATACCATATAACTTATACATATTATCAACACTTCTAGGATATCTATTTATATATTCTTGATGTTGTTTTAAAGTTACCATTTGAAAATCTTCTAAATATCTTTGATTAATGAAATTTTCTAGATATGGTACATATATACAGAATTCACCATCAGTAAATGAGAATAAGTTTTCTGCAACTTCTTGGATATCATGATTAATCATATTTTGTTTTTCATGATATGTTATATGTTCAAAAATATCATAATTTTGACTAACAAAAGAATAATATGTATCCTCTAATTTTTTCTTGTTATTAATTGCTTTATAGATAATCTCAAATGCGAATACCATTTCTAATTTTTTATTGTTATATGTAAATCCTTCTTCGATTATTATTTGTTTTTGATTTTCTACATCTTTATATAGAATAGATTTTTGTAAAGAAAAGGATGTTCGATATTTATTCAGTGCTTTAAATAACTCCATTTGGCTCTCCTAATTCTCGGATATATCCAATTACACTCAACATGTATAATGGTGCTGTTTCGCTACGTAATATCCGTTTTCCTAAAGAACAACTATGAATCCCTAATGTTTTCATAGTTTCAATTTCTTTTTCTTCAAACCCACCTTCACAACCAACAATAATAGTAATACTATCTTTTGGTTGTAGTTGTTTAAGAATAGTTGGTAATTTTTTATGTTCCCCTACTTTAGCATCTTCCTCATACGCTACTAAATTATACTTACTCTTATAATTTTCTATTTCTTTTATGGAAATAACATCTTCTATATTAGGAATATGGTTACGATAAGATTGTTCACTTGCCTCTTTTACTATTTTTTGATAACGAATCTTTTTCTTTTTAAACTTTTCAGGGGTTGTTTTTACAACGCAACGATTTGTTAGTAAAGGTACAATCGTATGCACTCCTAATTCTGTTGCCTTTTGAATAACCAATTCAAACTTATCACCTTTAGGCAATGCATATATCAAAGTTACTTTAATATCTAGCTCACTATCATTATCGATAGTTTCAACGATAGATACCTGACCATTATCAATATCGACAATCTTACAAAGATAATTATTTCCACTATCATCAACACAAATAATCTTGTCCCCATTAGTGTTACGCATAACTTTTTTTGTATGATGAATATCATCATTTGTTAGATATGTTATATTTTGTTTTATGTCATTTATAAAGTAACGTTGCATAGTAAAACCTCCTTTGTCATTTTATCATGTTTATTGTCAAATATAAACTTATAATTAAAAATAAACAGCCAACTCATAAAATGAATTGACTGTTTACCCAAAAATACATACTTGTTTGATAGAAGATTAGTTATCTCATAAGATAATTCTATTATGATTTTCAACTAACGACAGTACATCTTATGAATTTGCGCATCAAACAAATAACTACATCTTCCACTATTAACTATAAATGATTTATTCATATTTATCTACTAATATGCACCAATAAATTACATTATTTTAATTTAAATCAATAGTAAAAATCATTACTATTTATTTAAGGGGTACTAATTGGCTTTTTGAATGAAAAATGTACTGTTTTGGTAATCAATTTTTACATGTGCTCCAGCAGTAATAATACCTTGTATCATTGCTTTAGCTACTAATGTTTCAATATTAGATTGAATATATCGTTTTAAAGGTCGGGCTCCAAATGTTGGATCATACCCATCTTTAGCTATTATTTCTTTTGCTTCTGGTGATAATGAAATTGTTATTTTCTTTTCTGCTAATCTTAGCGATAATTGATGCATAAATTTATCAATGATTTTATATACTACACTTCCATCTAATGAGTTGAACATTACAACTTCATCGATACGATTTAAAAACTCTGGTTTAAAGTGTAATTTTAATTCTTTGTTAACTTCACTTCTTGTTTCTTCATTATTTCCAGATAATAAATAATTAGAACCAATATTAGAAGTCATAATAATAATAGTATTTTTAAAACTTACAACATTTCCTTTAGAGTCAGTAATATGTCCATCATCTAAAACTTGTAATAAAATATTAAATACTTCAGGATGGGCTTTTTCAATTTCATCTAATAAAACTATACTATATGGATGTCTACGTACAGCTTCTGACAATTGTCCACCTTCTTCATAACCTACATCTCCAGGTGGTGCTCCAATAAGTCGTGATACACTAAATTTTTCCATATACTCTGACATATCAATACGAACAATATTCTTTTCAGTATCAAATAATTGTTCCGCTAATGCTTTGGCTACTTCTGTTTTACCTACACCAGTAGGTCCTAAAAACAAGAAGGATCCAATAGGTCTATTTTCATCATTTATACCTGCTCTAGAACGTAAGATAGCATCACTTACTTTCAAAATAGCATCATCCTGTCCAATCACTCTTTGTTTCAAAGATTCATCAAGTTTTAGTAATTTTTCTCTTTCAGACTCTAGTAATTTATTAATTGGTATTCCTGTCCATCTAGCGATTACTTCACTAACACTGTCAACAGTGACTTTTTCTTGTAATAATGCATCAACAAAATCTAAAGCTTTTAATTCCAATATTAATTATTCTACATGATTTAAAGATAGATATACAATTTTAGAAGATTCTTACAAAATTAATTAATTATGTTAATTAACTATAAGAGTATCTAATATTACATAATGAAATATATGTTATTATTCTAGATCAAAGTTTTTATTTTATTCTATAAATATATATT
>JBKEBJ010000287.1:0-1725 GCA_047973105.1 Coprobacillaceae bacterium
GATGAATTATAGATAATTATTAAATATCCTGATATTCATAAATATTGATTATATAATTAAAATAAGGAGTCCTCAGATGCGGAGCTCCTTATTTTATTATTGGAATTTGTGAGTATTCTTGTTTAATCATTTCATTAGCGTTATCACATAAGCAACTATACAATTTTGTAGCTTTGAATTCTAATGATAAAGCAGGATGCTGATGGCTTTTAAAGGTTGATATAAGTGTTGTATTAACTGTTTTTTTAATAGAATTGAGATATTGCTTTCCAGTGTTATTCATTCCTAAAATGCGGACATAATCTAGTTGCATAGCTTCTTGGATTTCAGTTTTACGATTATTCATAAGTATATGAATAATCATTCTTTGAATTCGACTACGAGTATAACGTTTGGAAGTTAAACTATTAATAAGTGCAGACATAGTATCTACTTTGGGAATCCATTTTAGTAATAAATTTTCTAGACCTTCTTCTACTAAATGCATTGTTTGTAATTCTTTAGCAGAAGTGGTCAATAGTTTATATTTTAAATATGGATATAAATCTTCAAAGAATACAGGATTTTGATAACAATCTATATTCGGTAATTGTTTAGAAATATCTTGTTTATCTTTAATTGCATTTCGAATGGCGGTAGCGCTACTTATTTCTTCTAATGAAGTGCTATGGAAATCGTTAGTTCTAGTAATGCAATGCATAGTAATTGGATAATTATTATATATTACTTCTTTTACATATGATAAACCTAATAAATCATTTGGGGTAGTAATTGTTTTATGTAGTAAAGTAGATAAAGCTTGATTACAGGCATCGGGATAACGATATCCTTTTTTCATAAAAGATTGAATTAATTGGTTATATCTTTCTTTATCATTCTTTATTGCATAAGCAATATCTTTAAAAAGCTCAATATTTCCGTTCTCGCTACCAAACACTAAATCTGTAACACCAATATCATTTAGGATTTTTAACGCTCCTTTCGCAAAATAATCGGCACTTTGGACGGCGTAAACAAAAGGAAGTTCGACTACTAGATCAATTCCATGCTCTAACGCTACTGATGTACGTGTCCATTTATCAACAATGGCCGGTTCTCCTCTTTGAACAAAGTTTCCTGACATAACAATAATCGTTACATCTGGTTGCACTAATTCTTTTGCTTTTTGGATATGATATATATGACCATTATGAAATGGATTATATTCTACTATTAAACCTAATACTTTCATAAAAAACCTCCGCTTATATAATACTAACATAACTTATAAAAAAAGAATAATCATTATTATTCTTTAGTATTTTGGTAGAGTATATTTTTTAATTATTTTAAAGATTGTAGAGATAATCATAATACCTAAAGCAATTGCGATACTGATAGAAAATGTGTGAACTAAGGAGTTTACAAAAGCATCTGTATTTCCTTGTACACAGTGTAGCATTGACTCATAGATGCCACGTCCTGGAACTAATGGAAAACATCCAGTTAAAAGAAAAATAGTAGCGGGAGCTTTTTCCTTGCGAGCAATGAGTTCAGCAAACAAAGCAATGATAACAGTAGCGAAGAATGTTTGAATAACATCGTTATTGAAAAAAGATGTCAATAGATAAATAATCCAACCAATCAATCCAACAAAAGAACCAAGAATTGCGAAACGCAAATGATGATGAATACGAAAAACAAAGGCAAACCCTAAAGATGCAGTAAATGCACTGATACATTGTA
>JBKEBJ010000183.1:0-2707 GCA_047973105.1 Coprobacillaceae bacterium
ATCATAATAATACATCCTTTCATTTAAAAATATGCGATGTGTTAGCCACAACACTTAACCCACAAAACCTGGTTCAATATACGAATTCAAGACTCATCTAACTAATCATTGTTTAGGAATAAGGTGTGGTGAGATCCTCTTAGAAGTAGTCAAAGCCACAGGTGAAAATACAAATCCACATTCACATTCATTAATTTTATAGATTAACTCAACCATAATCAACCATGGTTATAGAAGGTTGATAGAAAGGAGACGTATAGTGTAGATGACTGTTAAATGAGTCCTTTATAATATACCAGGTGATAACATGCAAGTGTATATAATACGTGGCTATTATGATATGGAGCGACAAGAATTAATTAGAGATGGAAGATTATTAATTGTTACACCAGAGCGAGGGCGTGAACTGATTGCCGCTGGAGTAGCAATAGAAATGCAGATGTTAAATAACTACTAAAATAAAAAACATTGTTTGCAACGTTTTTCTTTATATAACTATTATTGATTTCTTTTAGTAATTTTGCATATATTTTATTCTGTTATTAATGGCTTATTAGAATTTATATTTGTAGAATAAAAATATATTACAAATTAGATTAGTGTTATTAGACAGTATTATTGATTATTGAGCGTTTTGTTTCATTTTAATTAGAGGCTACTAAACATCCGTTCCCCTTTGCATAATTAATAATGATATGACGTATAAAAATAGTCGAAGGGATTAATAAGGAGAGAAATACCAAAATTATAATAAATAAAAAAATATTTAAAAAATATAATATGTTCACAAATAATTCATATAGCTTTGTTACTATAACTATGTCGACAGAGACAATAATATAAAAGTATAGGTACCCCTCTCCCAAAAATACCTATACTGAATTTAAAAAGCATCCAATCCCTAGGATGCTTTTTATGTAGAAAAACGTAATAAACTTTTTATGTTTTTATAAAAAATTATTGATATGAAAAGTCAACTCTGCTAGAATGTAGAAGGGCACCTTGTGTCTTCCCTGGAAAGGGACTTTTTTTATTTAGAAATTATAGGAGGTTTATTATGACAAAATATATATTTGTTACTGGTGGAGTTGTATCAGGGTTAGGAAAAGGCTTAACAGCTGCATCATTAGGAAGGTTATTAAAACAAAGAGGATTAAAGGTGTTTATGCAAAAATTGGATCCTTATATCAATGTGGATCCAGGTACAATGTCACCATATCAACATGGAGAAGTTTTTGTAACAAGTGATGGTGCTGAAACAGATTTGGATCTAGGTCATTATGAAAGATTTATTGATGAAGAATTAAATAAGAACTCTTCTATTACTACGGGGAGAGTATATAGTCATGTTATTGCTAAAGAAAGAAGAGGCGATTACTTGGGTGCAACAGTACAAGTTGTTCCACATATAACAAATGAAATTAAAGAACGTGTATATGCAGCTGGTGAAAGTTCGAATGCAGATATTGTAATTACAGAAGTAGGTGGGACTGTAGGAGATATTGAAAGTTTACCAGTTATTGAAGCAATTCGCCAAGTGAGATGGGATTTAGGATCTAAAAATACATTGTATATTCATACCACATTACTACCTTATATTGGTGCAAGTCATGAAGTTAAAACAAAACCAACACAACATAGTGTTAAAGAATTAAGAGGATATGGAATCCAACCAGATATTATTGTTTGTCGTAGTGAAAAATATATAGAACAAGAATTAAAAGAAAAAATATCATTATTTTGTAATGTTCCAGTGGAAGCCGTTATATCTAACTATGATGTTGAAGTATTATATGAATTACCATTAATGTTGTTAGAACAGAATATGGATGATTTAGTATTAGAACATTTAAAAATAGAGGCACCAAAAGCCGATATGAAAGAATGGTTAGAATTAGTTGATCGAGTTAAAAATGTGGATAAAGAAATTACGATTGCTTTAGTTGGAAAGTATGTACAATTACCAGATGCATATTTATCTGTGAATGAAGCTTTACATCATGCCGGGTATTATGAAAATAGTAAAGTACATATTGATTGGATTGATTCTGAAATGATTACTAGAGATAATGTAAAGGAAGCATTACAACATGCTGATGGAATTCTTGTACCAGGTGGTTTTGGTGAAAGAGGAATTGAGGGAATGATAGAGGCTATTCGTTATGCTAGAGAAGAGAAAGTGCCATTCTTTGGAATTTGTTTGGGAATGCAATTAGCGACAATCGAATATGCTAGAAATGTTTGTCATCTAGATGGTGCAACAAGTTTAGAATTTGATGGAAAAACAAAACATCCTGTCATTAACTTAATGGAAGATCAATCATTATCATCTTTAGGTGGAACACAAAGGCTAGGAAATTATACTTGTACATTAGTACCAGGAACCAAAGCACATGCATTATATGGTGAAACACAAATTCAAGAACGTCATCGTCATCGTTACGAATTCAATAATGATTATCGTGAAGTATTACAGGAAGCAGGTCTAACGATTTCAGGATTAAATCCTAGACGTGGATTAGTTGAAATTGTAGAATTGGAAGAACATCCATTTTTTATTGCAGGACAATTTCATCCAGAATTTGGATCACGTCCAAATCGTTCACAACCTTTATTCCAGGGGTTTGTTTCAGCAGCTTGTAAACATAGATACAAATTATAATTTTGTGAGTATATTATAAATGCATCATTTTATGGATGCATTTTT
>JBKEBJ010000289.1:0-2431 GCA_047973105.1 Coprobacillaceae bacterium
TCTAAAAATTTAATTAATGATGTAGCATTTGCTTTACAATATCTAAAACGTTGTACAAGATTAGGTATGGGATTAAATAAGGCAATTTATAATTTACGTAACTACGGTATAGATAGTGGTACTATTGATCATTGCTTAGAAGAGTTAGAAGATGATGAAGAATACAATGCAGCGATAGAAATCATTAATACTTTATATCAGAGAAACGCTAATAATAGTTATAAAGCTATTATCAAAAAAATTAGAGATCGTTTATATTTTAAAGGATTTACTAACGAAACGATTGAAAGAGCTATGGCTGATTATGATTTTAGTTACTCTGCTGAAAAAGAGGAGGGTGCTCTAGAACAAGAGTTTTATAAACAACTTTATAAATATCAAAAGAAAATGTCTGGAAATCAATTAAATGAGAAATTAATCGACGTTTTGCTTAGAAAAGGTTATAATTATGAAAACATTAAACAATTAATAAAACAAAGAGGTGATATTTAGATGAATAAAATTAATACATTAAAATCAGGGGATGACGGAGTTTTAGTAGAAGCAATAATAAATCATGTTGTTTCTGGTAAAACAAGTGGAGCAAATCGTTCAACGTATTTGAGTATCGTATTACAAGATGATACTGGGACAATTGATGCTAAATTATGGTCTGCTACGCAAGAACAAGTTGACACACTATTAACAGGAACGGTTGTTCAAGTTAAAGGAGATATCATTAAGTATAATGAAGATCGTCAAATGAAAATTATTAAAGCAAATGTAGTGGCATCTGATCCTGATGAACAAGTTAAATTTTTAAAAAAAGCACCAGTTGATGCTGAAGTAATGATGAATAAAATTAAATCTTATTTAGATACTATAGAAAATTTAAAAATCCATCAAATTACTAGAGAACTATTTAACACAAATTTTGAGAAACTTAGATTATATCCAGCAGCAAGTAAAAATCATCATGAGTATGTTTCTGGATTAGCACATCATATGTATGGAATGTTACGCCTAGCTGAATCGTTATGCATGCTATATCCATCATTAAATAAAGATTTGTTATATGCAGGGGTTATTTTACATGATTTAGGTAAAACTGTTGAATTGAGTGGTCCCGTTGTTCCTGAATATACATTAGAAGGAAAACTACTTGGACACATATCTATTTCTCAAGCAATGATAAAACAAACTGCTGATGCAATGCATATCGATGGTGAAGAAGTAACATTATTACAACATATGATACTATCACATCATGGTAAAAATGAATTTGGATCACCAGTATTACCAATGCTTAAAGAGGCAGAGATATTATACATGATTGATAATTTTGATGCTCGTATGGCAATGTTAGATAAAGCATTAGAAACAGTGGAACCTGGTGCATTTACAAAACGCGTATTTTCATTGGAAAATCGTAATTTCTATAAGCCAAAAATGTATAAATAAAAATATAAGAACAAAATGTTCTTATATTTTTTACTTATTTCACGATTTTATAATATGCTTTAGATGTGAATACATATACTATTGTATAGAATATTATAAATACAACAATTGTGATTACACTACACCAAAGAAATAGACTAGTGTTTGTTAATTGAAAGATAGCTAAGAGTTGAGTAATCATCTTAAATGCAAAACCATAATGAATTACTGCTACAATTAAAGGTAAGAAGAATACAGATAATACTTGGAAATGAATACTCTTTTTAATTTCTTGTTTACTCATTCCAACTTTTTGCATGATTTCATATCTATTTTTATCATCATATCCTTCAGAGATTTGTTTATAATAAATAATTAAGGCAGTTGCGATTAAAAATTCGATACCTAGAAAAATACCAATAAATAAGAATCCACCATACATTGATAAATAGTTTTCTTCCATTATATCTTTATGATATACCTGATATGACAATTCATTGTCTTTTAATTGTGTTTGAAAATCATTAAAGAAGTTACGATCATTTTCATCTTCTAATTTTAAATTGAATTGGAAAGAATACGAAAGTGCGTTATCAATAATTTCATCTTCAGAATTAAAAGCTTTATAAGTGTTATAAATGATTTGTTCATTAGGAACAACCATCATATATCCATCTACTAAATAATTTTCTTCTAAATTGAATTTATCGATTTTCACAAAATCTTTAATTGAATAATTAGTTTCATTTAATGATATATTTGATTCTGTAATTCCTTCATTTTCTACATTAAGATCAGCCCATAAAACCTCATTATCATTTAATGTAATATCTTTATTTTGTAATTTGTTATAATCATCTATACTTACAAGATATAGGATTATTGTTTCATCGGAGTAATTAGATTCAGTATCTTTAATAAATGTATTACCTTCTTTACGAGTTTGAACAACACGATATGAATATTCTGTGAAATTTTCTGTATTAACATTATATTCATTTACTAATTCATT
>JBKEBJ010000202.1:0-5235 GCA_047973105.1 Coprobacillaceae bacterium
CATCAAAATATTCACTAATACCCGCATTTTTTAAAATCACATCAACTCTAGCTCTGGCACTGCTCGTTGCAACAATTGTTTTATAATTATTATCTTTTAAGTATTTTAATAAATCTAGTAAACCCTCTTTTAATGGAACATGTTCTTCTAATCTTTGATCAATCCAAATATGCACGTCATCCCAAACTTCATCCATTGGAAAATCATCTCCAAAAGCATCATAAAATACTTGACAAATCCCTTGTTTATTCTTTCCTAAACAATGACGATATGTTGTTTCATCAAAAGTATAACCCAATAACTTTAACTTACGACAATATTCTTCATAGGTTACTCTTTCACTATCAATCATTAATCCATCCATATCAAAAATAACAGCTTTCTTCATTTTTTTACTCGCTTTCTGATGTATCTTTCTTCTTTATAATATTAACATATTAATGATAATGGTATATTAGATTTTCAAGATATAAAAAAACGAGTTTGGCTGAACTCGTTTTACTTATTAATAATCTTTAGTGCTCATTTTAAATTGGGCTTGAGGATACGTACATACAGGACATACTTTAGGTGCTTCTTCACCTTCATGAATGTATCCACATACTTGACATATCCAAACTGTTTTTTCATCTTTCTTAAATACTTTTCCTTCTTTTACATTAGCTAATAAGTCTAAGTATCTTTCTTCATGATGTTTTTCAATTTTACCAACTTGTTCAAATTGGAAAGCTAATTTAGTGAATCCCTCTTCTTTCGCTACTTTAGCAAATTCAGCATACATATCTGTCCACTCATAGTTTTCACCATCTGCAGCAGCTTGTAAGTTTGCAGCCGTACCTTCTACTGTATCATTGTGTAAAGCTTTAAACCATAATTTAGCATGTTCTTGTTCATTTCTAGCAGTTTCTTCGAACACTCTAGCGATGTGTTCCATACCTTCTTCTCTTGCTTTTTCAGCAAAATATGTGTACTTATTTCTGGCTTGGCTCTCACCAGCGAATGCTGCCATTAAATTTTGTTCAGTTTTTGATCCTTTTAAATCCATAGTCATTTTTCCTCCTTTTTAATAATAATGGTTACTATTAGTAGTATAACAGATTTTATTTAAAAAGCAATACTAATGCTTTAAATCCCACTAAATACTTATATTTGTATTACCAATTGTTAAAATATGGTTATAAAAATATGTTAGTACTTTAATTAAATCTAAATAATCTTGACTACCTGCTGTTTCATAGGTTGAATGCATTGCCCAGTGTGGTAAACCAATATCAACACTGTGTAAAGAAACATGAGATGTTGAAATATTTCCTAATGTTGAGCCCCCTAAAATATTTGAATTATTATAAAAGTCTTGTGAAGGTACATCTACTTTTTTACATAACATTCTAAATATACTAGCTGCTACTGCATCTGTTGTGTATGCTTGGTTCGCGCTATGTTTAACTACAATTCCTTTATTAATTAATGGATGATTTGTAATATCATGTAACTCTCCATAATTAGGATGATATGCATGCGCATTATCAGCAGATATCATAAATCCTTTAGCTAGCATTGTATGATATTCTTGTTCACGTAAATAGAAACATTCTTTAATTCGTATCAGTGTTTGTTCTAAAAAAGATGAATCAGCACCTTGTTTAGTACGACTACCTACTTCTTCATTATCAAACATAACTGCAATATTTAATGCTGTATCATTTTGACTTTGCATAATACTTTCTAATAAAGCAAAAGAACACTCAAGATTATCTATTCTTGGAGCTGCAATATACTCTTCTTTTACTCCCCAAGAAGTCGCTAATTGACGATTATATAAGAATAAATCAGCACCTACAATATTTCCATCAATCATACTTTCATCTTTAATATAATCATACAATGAAAATTCTTTATTTTGTCCTAGGATTGGTAATAATTCTTTTTGAATATTATATTTGTATCCTTCATTTATACCTCTGTTCAAATGAATTGCAGCACTAGGAATCATCATTATATCTTTATCAATATTAACAAGTTTTTGTTGTAATCCATTTTCTGTTTCAACAAGTACTCTTCCAGCAATTGATAAAGGGCGATCAAACCATGTTGAAACAATCATTCCTCCATATTTTTCAACATTTAATTTAATTTGATTATGATCAATAATAACCCCATTATCTTTAATTTTAAATGTTGGTGAATCTAAATGTGTCGCTGTTATTTGTACTGTTTCAAATGTATTTGGTGTAGTAAACGCCAGTATAGAAGATCCATTGCGAGTAACAAAATACTTCTTACTTTGTTCCAATTTCCATGCTTTTGATTCTTCTAATTCTTCAAATCCAGCATTTAATAAATTCTTTCTTATATTCTCTACAGCATGAAAAGCAGTAGGACTTTCATTAATAAATGTGAATAGTTTTTCTTTCATAATTTTCACCTCTTGGTTATCATAACAAAAATATGAAAATATTGCACCTAATCTGTACAATATTTACCTAAAATAATATGTAATGCACTAGCTAAATGTTGCAATAAATCTTGTTTATCAGAATGGGACATTTTTTCTATTTTCACCTTATATTTTCTTCTAACATTTGGTTGCCATAAAAAACATTCAATTATGCGATGTATTTCCAAATCTTCCACTTCAGGTCCTAAATACCCACAATCTAATAACATTCGCCTTAATGAAATGTGCATGACTTCACATAGCTTTAATAGTAAGTCAAAACTTATCGCTACATTATTATCTCCTCGCTCAATTCGAGATAAATGAGCAATACTAACTTCACTATAGGATGACAATTGTTGTAATGACAATCCCCTAATGGTTCTTTGTTCTCTAATATAATCCCCCAATATTTTATTATTCATATTTTTTCCTCCGCAATACATTGTATTATGAAAATAAAAAATAGTATTATTTTTATAAAATATATGTACTTAAAAAGGACGATTATTTTTACAACCGTCCCATATTTTATATAATTCCTAATTTTTTTAAACTTAAGTAAATCCCATCTTTATCTGGATCAATAAATGTATCATCAGCAATCGCTAATAATTTAGCTGGTGCAGCTTCTGAAACAATACCAATATTATCAGTTTCAATAAAATGAAAGTCATTCATACTATCTCCATAAGCAATAGTGTCTTTAATATCTCCACCAACATGTTTTAATATACGTTTTAATCCATCACCTTTAGTACAATTTTTTAATATAATTTCTCCATTAATATAGTCATCTTCTTCTTTGGAGAATACAACTACATTAAAGAATTCACTTAAATATTTAACCGTATTATAAAACGCTAATTTATCTTCTGAAATAAAACATACTTTAGTTACAGGCATTGTTAGAAGATCAAATTGTGATATTGGTAAACGAATTTCTTCATTTTTTCTTTCTTCTAAAAATCTCGCTAATTCTAAATTATCTTCTGCTACATGACCATGTTTCTTTTCAAAGAATTCCATTACACCAGGTGTTTGATACAATGCATCTTTTGTTTCTAAACTAAATAGAATTTTACTATTTGTAAACAATAACATTACTTCCGATAGAATATATTGATTAATAAAATTTTCATAAATGTATTCACCATTAACAGCGACAAATCCACCTGCTGAAGAAATAACCCCATCAAATCCAATTTCTGTGACTTGACGATTAATAGAAATAGGTGCACGTCCTGTGCAGATATATACTTTATTTCCTTTTTCTCTTGCCTCTTTTATACCTGCTATTGTATTTGGTGTTACATGTTTTCCATGCCCAACCAAAGTCCCATCAATATCAAAAAATATATGTTTCATAGTCTTCCTCCTAAATACGTTCTCTATTATACTAGGATTTCTTCAATAAGGACAGGTTTTTCTATTTTAGAATCAACAATTACATACGCTGATAATAATTCATCAATTAATTCTTGTGATACATCAGTATTGGCATGTAAATATGCAATAGTTTCTCCTGCCTCTACATAATCGCCAATCTTTTTCGTTAAAATAACGCCTACACTATGATCAATAATATCATCTGTCGTTAGTCTTCCACCACCTAGTTTCATACTAACAATTCCTAAAGTATCGGCTTCCATTTCATGCACATAACCTGTCATGTTTGCGGATACCGCAATAACATTTTTAGCCTTTACAAAGTTTTCTGGATCTGTAATATATTTTCCTTCACCATGTTGTGCTTCCACCATTTGTCTTAATTTATCTAAAGCTTTTCCATTAGAAATGCCTTCCTCTAACATTTTACGTGCTTCATCTAAACTATCTGTGCGTTTTGCTTGCACTAACATATGACTTCCTGCTTGCATACATAATTCTAATACATCTTCTGGTCCTTTTCCTTGTAATGTATGAATTGCTTCAATTACTTCTAAGGAATTCCCAATAGCGTTTCCTAGTGGTTGATTCATATTCGAAATTGTTGCACGGGTATCTTTACCTAAATGTTCACCAATATCAATCATAGTTCTCGCTAATTCTTTAGCCTCTGCTTGGGTTTTCATAAACGCCCCATCACCATATTTTACATCTAATAAAATAGCATCACTTCCTGAAGCAAGTTTCTTGGACATAATAGAAGATGCAATTAATGGAATGCAAGACACAGTAGCAGTTACATCACGAAGTGCATACATCTTTTTATCTGCTGGTACTAAACTTCCAGTTTGTCCTATTATCGCAATTCCAATATCATTTACTTGTTTAATAAAATCCTCTTTTTCTATTTGAATTGTTAATCCTGGTATAGACTCTAGCTTATCTAGAGTTCCCCCAGTATGTCCTAATCCACGACCAGACATCTTAGCTACTTTAACATCACATGCGGCAACCATTGGTCCAAGTACTAATGATATCTTATCACCAACACCACCTGTTGAATGTTTATCTACTTTAATTCCATGAATAGCAGATAAGTCAATGACTTCTCCACTATGCATCATTTCCATAGTTAAGGTAGCTGTTTCTTCCTTACTTAATCCTGTAAAACAAATAGCCATCATAAAAGCACTCATTTGGTAATCAGGAATTTCCCCTTTTACATATCCATCAATGATGAAATGTAATTGTTCCTTATTCAATTTTTTATTCTGTTTTTTTAATTCAATCAAATCGACCATTCTCATAATAAAAGCCTCCTTGTGGTATCTTTTATTGTACTACATTTTATACAATAAATGAAAGCCTTTCCGAAGCATATTACAATAAAAAGTTGGGAAACCCCAACT
>JBKEBJ010000236.1:0-2716 GCA_047973105.1 Coprobacillaceae bacterium
AGAACCATAAGACTGTATTAAACCTTGAAAAGTTACCATACTAAAATCTATCTCTTTTTGATCCTCAGTTGATAAACGTAATGCAGTGCCACCAATACCATTATTTCCGATGGCAGTGATATTTAGTTGGATTGTATTACTATTCCAATTTCCCATCCAATAGAAAGGAGGATTTTTTAATTCGATTACTGGAGATTGTACACCTTCACCTATAAATGATAATAATTGAGGGTCACTGCATGCAATATCCCCACCATCAAAAATAAAACCAAAAGAGTTTGTATTAATCACGATTGATGATGATGAAGAAATATAAATAGGAGAAGTAATTGTAATATTTGCGCCTAAATAGACAATTTTATCTGTTTCTAAACGAGTATTTATCCATTCTTTAAATTGTTCCTCATTATAAATTACCGTAGGCATGGATGTAGAATTATTATGTAAGATATCATTTGTAGTTATTTCTTTTTGTGGGATTTCTATTATTTCTCCATCTCGTGATTCTTCATACTGTACATTTTCTTCAATACTAAAAATCTGTATAGAAGTAGATAACATTAGACAAAACATCAAAGTAATTAAAAAGGAGAGTCTTTTTAGTTTTTTCATATTGTTACCTCAAATAGGCGTAAGGATAAGAAGTCACCATAACTTTTATGTATTTGTGCACGATTTCGTTGGCGGATAGGGACTTTGTTACCATTTTTCATAAGTATGTCCTCCGGTAGTATTTGTTTTATGTGATTCATATTAACAATATAAGAACGATGACATCGTAAAAAAGATTTTCCAAGAGTTTGTTCAAGATTATCTAAAAGTAATGTCATAGTTGTTGTAATCTCACCAACATCTGTATGAATAACTGTTTCACGACCATAGGTTTCAATATAAAAGATCTTAATTAAAGGGATTTTAATTTTACGACGATTAGAAACAACTTCAATAAAACGAGCATTCTTAATGAAAATATGTTGGCATTGATTACAAGCAATTTCTAATTCTTCTTTTTTTAGAGGTTTAGTAATATAGCTACAGGCACGTACAGAAAAGGCATCCATAGAATGATCAAGACTTCTAGTAATAAAAACTAATGCGAAATTCGAATCTTTTTCACGAAGCTGCCTAGCAGTTTCAATACCAGTAACTCCATCTAAATAAATATCTAAGAAAATAACATCATATATACCTGGCCTAAATGCATCAATAAGAGCTTCTCCACTAACGAAAGTATCAATGTCGCCAATAAAACCATTTGTATCTAGATATTCTTGTAAATACCTAGAAATTCGTTCACAATCTTCATGATTATCTTCACAAATAGCTATTCTCATAAAGTTCCCTCCCTCAATTCATGATTATACTAAAAATTATATCATTTGATTTATATCATAACAAGCGATTTACAGGTGTTGTTAATCGTTTATTCATATATCCCATCGTTTATGACAACTGCATAGATTTTGTCGCACTGCATCTTTTAAAATTAAATTGACAGAAAGAGTCCTGTTAAAAGTAATAAGGAGGTGTAGTGGGGTAATAGTTGTTGTTTTTAATAAATTGAGTAATATCTATAAATATTGGGGACGTTAGTAAAATAATTTCTAAAACTATTTTTATGAAGAGGAGAGACATATGAGAACTAAAACAAGGAATAAAATATTTTCAATAATTATGGCTAGTTTGATGTTATTTTTTACATTAGCTATTCCAGTGAGTGCAGATGAACCAAATAGTTATACTTTTGATATTAATCAAGATAGTGTTTGGATTTCAGCTGGTACGGCAACGGGAACTATAAAAGTTTCTAGTGCAGGAACAACAATCGATGATATTCCAAGTACAACAGAATTCATTATTACTGGAAATAACAACGGAAAGAATCATAATATTAGTGTTGCGGGTGGTGTAAACGCTAATTTGACATTTGATAATCTAACAATTAATAATGCAAATACAACGTATGCATATGGATTAATTATTGGTGGCAACTCACAAGCGAATGTAACACTGCTAGGAACAAATTCCTTAGTAGCTGGATGGGGTGCGGTATCAATAACTGTTGCTGCTGGAAATAGTGTAGTCTTTACTGAAAAAAGTACAGGGTCATTAAGTGTTAGAAATAGTAATACATTTTATCCTGATATCGGAGGCCCTTACAACGGTGGAGATATCACTATTAATGGTGGAACGATAGATACAGGAAAATTAGGTAATTCACAAAGTATTATTACTGTAAACGGTGGAACGATGAATGCAGATAGAGTAAATAGTAATGAAGTAATTCTTAATGGTGGAAAAATCAATACTAGTAATTTTAATGCAAGTAGTATTACTACAGATATTGCATTAGACAGTATTTGGATTTATGCAGGTACAAATGCTGGAACAACGAAATTAAAAACAAAAGGGAGCACAATTGATAATATTCCAAGTACAACAGAGTATATCTTTGTTGGAAACAACAATGGAGCGAATCATAATGCCCAAGTTACAGATGGAGTAACTGCGAATATAACATTTGATAATCTAACAATTAATAATACAAATACTGGTTATGCTTATGGATTACGTATTGGAGAAGGTTCAACAGCTAATGTTACACTTGTTGGAAACAATACTTTAATGGCTGGAAGTGGTACATCAGCAGTTTCTATTTCTGCAGGAAATACCATAGTCTTTACTGAAGAAAGTACAGGAAGTCTAAATGCCCAAA
>JBKEBJ010000243.1:0-9734 GCA_047973105.1 Coprobacillaceae bacterium
GATCGTTATACAGTTTTAGGTGATCCTACCGAAGCTTGTTTAAGTGTAGTAGCTGAAAAGGGTGGATTAAACTTACAAGAGGTTGCAGAAAATATGCCAAGAATTAGAGAATTACCTTTTGATTCTCGAAGAAAACGTATGACTACTATTCATCAATTAAAAAAACCAATTGATAATAGTGATCGTATTGCCTTTGTTAAGGGAGCTCCAAAAGAAGTAATGGAGTTAAGCGATACTATTATTATTAATGGTAAAAAGGAAAAAATGAGTAACGAACAACGTCAAAAAATCATGGCAGCTAATGATTCTTATGCTAGAGATGGGTTGCGTGTTTTAGCGATAGCGTATCGACCAATTAATAAAGAATCTAACCTCCCAGTTGCATTGAGTGCATATACTCCAGAATTGGTAGAAGAAAATTTAGTCTTTGTTGGTTTAGCAGTTATGTCTGATCCTCCAAGACCAGAAGTTGCCGCAGCAGTAGAGTTATGTCATCATGCTAATATTCGTATCGTTATGATTACTGGAGACTATGGCTTAACAGCTGAAAGTATTGCGAAAAAAATTGGTATCGTGAAAGGCCAAAATCCGCTAGTAGTTTCTGGTATGGATTTAGAAAGTATGGATGATCAACAATTAAAAGATGCATTAGAACAAGAAGTCATTTTTGCTCGTGTTGCTCCTGAACAAAAATATCGTGTTGTTTCCATGTTACAGGAAATGGGACATACAGTAGCAGTTACAGGTGATGGAGTAAATGACTCACCAGCACTAAAGAAAGCTGATATCGGAATTGCGATGGGGATTGCTGGAACAGATGTTGCTAAAGAAGCAGCAGATATGATTTTAACAGATGATAACTTTGCTTCTATTGTTAAAGCAGTAGAAGAAGGACGTGCTGTATATAATAATATTCAAAAATTCTTATTATATATCTTTAATAGTAATATGGCAGAAGCTGTTCCTTCAGCAGCCTTTCTATTATCTAGTGGAATGATTCCATTACCATTAACTGTCATGCAAATCTTAGCTATTGATTTAGGAACAGATATGATTCCAGCTTTAGGATTAGGAACTGAATTACCAGAAAAAGGAATTATGGATAACCCCCCCCACGTTCAAGAAAAGATAAATTATTAAACAAACGAATTATTATTAAAGCATTCTTGTGGTATGGTTTAATTGCAGCAATAATTTCAATGAGTTTATATTTCTACATCAATATGAAAAATGGTTGGCCAAATGTTCCATTAGCTGATGTAGACCTAGTATATCAACAAGCGACAACAATGACATTAGCAGCTATCGTATTCTGCCAAGTTGGAGCTGTATTGAATTGCCGTACAGAAAAAGAATCTATATTTAAAGTGGGTCTATTTTCAAATAAAAAGATTATATTAGGTATTGTTTTTGAAATTCTATTACTATGTGCTTTAATGTATATTCCATTCTTACAATCAATCTTTAATACGGCACCATTAAGTGGTTTAGATTGGATAATTTTATTCTTAATACCAATTCCAGTTATTGCATTAGAAGAAATTCGTAAGAAAATGAGTAATAAAAAGCTAAGAAACACAGGAGAGGTGAGATAACATGAAAATAATAATAGTAGGTTATGGAAGAACGGGTTCAGGTTTAGCGAGTAAATTATTAAAACAAAGTCATAAAGTTACAGTTATTGATAATAGAACTGAAGTTATCAATAGTATTGATGAAAAAAATATAACTGCGGTTAAAGGAATTGGTTTTGATAAAGAAGTATTGGAGCTTGCGAATATTGAAAAAGCAGATACATTAGTAGCTTGTACAAATAGTGATGAAACAAATGCTTTAGTAGCTAGAATTGCTAAAAATATTTATAAAGTTCCAAATGTAATTGCTCGTTTATATGACCCAGAAAAAGCAGATATTTATAATGCTTTAGGAATTCGTAGTATTTCTACTACATCTTGGGGAATTGCTCGTGCTAGTGAGATCATTAATTATAGTCGTTTAGATAGTGTAATGTCTTTAGGAAATGGAACAATGGATATTATAAAAATTGATGTACCAATTCGATTAGATGGTCATACTATCGACGAAATAACAGTGATAGGAGAAATTTAACCAGTAGGTATCTATCGTGATAACAAAGCACATATTCCAACTATGGGGTTTGTATTACAACAACATGATATTTTATATGTTTCTGTAATTTCTTCAGCATTAAAAAAACTAAAACAAATGACAGGTTTAAGTTAGGAGGGTGTTTATGAAAGTAATTATTATTGGTGGTGGGCAAGTTGGAGCTCACATAGGTAGATTATTAATAGAAAATAAATGCGATGTTAAAATCATTGATTATCGTGAACAACTTCTAGAAAAACTCAGAAATGAGTTTCCTGCTTCTATGATAATAGAAGGAAATGGAACAGAACCAGAAGTTCTAAAAAAGCGGGAATTGAAGATACAGATGTTGTTGCCTGTGTTACAGGTTCAGATGAATCAAACTTAGTGGCAGCGACAATAGCTAAATACGAATTTGGAATATCTCGCGTTATCGCCAGAGTAAATAATCCTAAAAACGATTGGCTATTCACATTAGAAATGGGTGTAGATGTTAAAGTTAACCAAGCAGATATTATGGGACATTTGATTGTTGATGAAATTGGAATTAAAAATATGATGACCCTAATAAAATTGAATAAAGGAGAATACTCTATTATTCAAGTAAGTGTGAATCCAAATTCGAATGCTGTTAATAAAACAATTAAAGAATTGGCTATTCCAAAGGATACAGTTATCATTGCAGTAAATAGAAATCATCAGTTGTTAGTTCCAAATGGAGATACGATGATTAATGCAGATGATTCTATATTGGCTTTCACAAATACAATTGGACAAGAACAAATAACAAAGTTATTTGATATATAAATATATAAAAGTAATAACATAAAGTATAAAAACTAGAATGTTATTACTTTTTTTATTTGTTAATGTGTTTATATTATTGAATTTAATACTTTACATATATGTAAATATTAATCATAGAATTAATAAGGGGGGTGAAAATATCGAAACAAACCAAATAGAAATAATTGTTAAATATGGTGGTGATTTAGAAGTATTAAAAGAAGATATAGACATGGATATTGAATATATTGGAGAAAATTACGCCATTATTACATTAGAACAAAAAGATGTTAGTAATATATATCCTCATAAACAAGTTGAATATGTTGAAATACCTAAAATATTAACCCCGCAATTATCAAGAGAGATGGATGCTTCTTGTATACCGATTGTTCAAAATCCTAATTTTTATGGTTTGACAGGTAAAGGGACAATAGTCGCTATTATCGATTCCGGTATTGAATATACGCACCCAGATTTCATTGTTGATGGAAAAAGTAGAATATTATACATTTGGGATCAAACTATTGATGGTAATCCACCAAAAGGATTTATTTATGGGACAGAATATAATAATGAAGAAATAAACCAAGCATTACTAAATGAGAATCCTAGGAGCATTGTTCCTCAAACGGATAGAATTGGACATGGTACTGCAATAGCTGGTATTGCTTGTGGAAATGGTACAGTGAGTAATCAAAGACAAATAGGTGCAGCCCCAGAGGCATCAATAATTGTTGTAAAGCTTAGAAGATACGAAGCAAATACTGTTTTATCATCACAGATTATGCGTGCTATACGATATTCTATAATAAAAGCCGAAGAAGTAAATATGCCAATAGCTATAAATATTAGTTATGGAACAAATAGTGGTTCTCATGATGGAAGTTCATTATTTGAATCCTATATTGATGACATATCAAATACTTGGAAGACATCAATAGTTGTAGCGGCTGGAAATGAAGGCGCCTCTGGACATCATTACCAAGGATATTTAGAATCTAATAGTTATATCGATGTTACTTTTAAAGTAGCACCAAGCATTTATCATTTTTATATGACCTTATGGAAAAACTTTGTTGACTCCTTCACATTTCAGCTAATAGCACCTAATGGCGAAATCTCTGAGATTCTTAGCTATGCCAATAAAAACTTTATCTGGCAAGTAGAAAGTATGAACATTCAAGGGGTTTATCTTGAACCGAACTACTACACAGAGAATCAGGAGATATTATATGCTTTTGATGGAAATAATAATATGATGTCGGAAGGAATTTGGACATTAAGAATCATGTCTACAGATGTATTTGATGGTAATTATAATATTTGGATGCCAACAGTAGAAGAAGTAACAACAGGAACAGCTTTTAGCTATCCAACAAATAATAATACATTGACAATACTTGCCACTTGTAAAAAAGTAATCAGTGTAGGTGGATATGATATTTCTAATTCTACATGCTTATATTTTTCTGGACAAGGAACAATAGCGTTATCAAAACCGGATCTTGTGGCACCAGGAAATAATGTTTTAACAACAAGTACAAATGGTGGGTATGATAGTTATACAGGTACTAGTATAGCTGCTCCTTTTGTTACTGGTTCAATTGCCTTGATGATGGAATGGGGAATTGTAAATGGCAATGATCCTTTTTTATATGGTCAAAGGGTTAAGGCCTTTTTGAAAAAAGGGACAAGTAATAAGAATATTATTAGAACATTTAATACTTGTTTTGGATATGGCATCTTATGTTTAAAGGCAACTATGGATTTATTAGTGGCTTATAAAAAAGGAGGAGGCAATGATGGAGAAATCAATTAAAGAGTTTATAAATGAAGATGATATTATGGATTTTCATTTTATATATGATATTAATTTTGAAAAGTATGCTCAAAATTTTGATTATGTTTATTTTGGTAAAAGATTACTAGGAAATCATATTACTGGATATGTAAAAGAAAAAGACTTTGATAGAATGATGAGAGATTTTGGATTAAATAGACAATATCCATTTCCTTCTATCATGGGGCTGTTAGCTAGACAGTCATTTGATGCTTCAGGAATAACCCAAATAAAAAATCAAGGCTATTTAGGACTTGATGGTAGTGGAGTACTTATGGCATTTGTTGATACCGGAATTGATTATACGAATGATATATTTCGTCATGAGGATGAAACAACAAGAATCAAATATATTTGGGATCAAACTATAGAAGGAAATGATCCAGACGGGTATTATTTTGGTAGTGAATATAATGAAGAAATGATTAATCAAGCATTAGCTAGTGAAGATCCTTATCAAATAGTACCACATGTTGATAGTAAAGGTCATGGGACTTTCTTAGCCTCTAATGCTTGTGGAAAAGAAATAATAGATTTTTCAGGTGTAGCACCTAACACGAATATAGTTGTTGTTAAATTACGAAGGGCTCGAAAATATTATTTAGATCGTTATGTTATTCCAGACACCGTAGAGGAAGCCTATGAATCTACGGATGTTATGTTAGGAATTAATTATATTTTTGAAAAAGCCACAGAACTAAATATGCCAGTATCGATATGTATTGGTCTAGGAACTAGTAATGGATCTCATGATGGTGTTAGTCCATTAGAAGAATATATCAATAAACTATCTTTGAATAATGGTATTTGTATTTGTACTTCTGCAGGAAAGGAAGGACAATCAAGTAGACATACAAACGGCATTATTAATAGACAAGATAAAGAAAAACAGATTGAAATTACAGTTGGTCAAAATGTAAGAGGCTTTACTATTAATATTTGGAATACTATTTCAGATGTGTTTTCTATTGGACTTCGTTCTCCAACTGGAGAAAAGGTAGGAGGAACACTAACAAAATCTGGAATTATGACAACAGAGGAATTACTCTTTGAAAGGACAGAAGTTAGTATTCAATATTTTTATCCAGTTGAACAAAGTGGGAATCAATTATCTTTTGTTAGAATTGTAAATCCTACACCAGGAATCTGGACTTTAATTTTAGAAAGTGAAAATATTCTAAATGGAAGTTATCATATGTGGTTACCAATAGTCTCTTTATGTCCAGATGATGTACGTTTTTTAGCACCAAAACCAGAGTATACGGTAGTTATTCCTAGTACTTCTTTAGGGGGGATAGCGTGTGGCGCTTATAATAGTATCAATAATAGTTTATATGCGAATTCTTCTTGGGGACCGACCCGTGTTGGATATACAAGTCCAGAGTTAGTAGCTCCTGGAGTTACCATGCTAGGAATGTATCCTGATGGCATTGGAACATCAAGTGGTACTAGTATTGCAGCAGCAGTTACAGCTGGGGCTTGTGCATTGATTCTACAATGGGCCATTGTTAATCGAAATGATATTTCGATATCAACATATCGAATAAAAGCGTATTTGATTCGTGGATGTAATAGAAAAGAAGGGTTAGAGTATCCTAATAATCAATGGGGATTTGGAACTTTAGACTTGTGGCAAACTTTTAATCTACTTCGTAATAAATAAGAATACAGTTACTAAATTAATAGTAACTGTATTTTCTATATTATCGTATCATTTTACTGACAGCGACATATAATTCTGATAATTTATACCAAGTTCGTTTATCAACGATACCAGTAACGGGGATATTAAAAACTTCTTGGAATACTTCAATACTATTTTTGGTTTGTTCATCATATATACTATCAACTTTAACTTTAGGAATTAATGGAAAGTCATTCGATATTACGTTTAATTGTTCTTGAATAATTGCGACATCATTACCAGTACTGCCAAGCTCTAGGTGTACATTATTAAAGGATATAGGGATACCTTCAACCTTATTAGCTTCCTCTAGATATATTTCAGGTCCATAGAAAGATTTTAAAATTTCAATAGCACTCTTTCCTTGCATTCCTAAATCTTTAGATTTCCATTGTTGCATCCAACCAGGACAACTGACTTTTTTTCCATCACAATATTGTGTAAACAATGGTTGACGAATATCTGGTTTGGTTATATAGCTTGTAAATATCTCATCAACAATAGTAGATATTTCCTCATAGAATGTGCGATCATGACTGTATGCTTGATCGTGACTAGTTGCAGAAGTAATCGTAAAATCGTAACCTTTAGTATGATACCATTCTGTGTATACTCTATTTAGGGTAAAGGATATAATAGCGTATACATTGGCTTTAATTGTTTCAACAGGCCAAGTGGAGTACACTTCACAACATGCGACGTTTTTAATATAATCTTTAAAATTAACTTGATAATTAATAGCTTTATCGTTTGGTTTTCCATCATGCACAATAATATATTCAGGAATGACTACTTCTTCTAATACAATATAACCCCATCCAGGAGGTAGTGGTTTTACAGAGGCTTCAGGGATTTTACTAGGATAATTACCATATAATGTTGGTTCCTTAATCGTAACTACTTGAACACTTTCTTTAGGAGTGTGTTTTAAATATATGTTTTGAATAGCGTGGGACATGGGATATATTTGAACATTGTTAATGACAACTGTATTATAATTATCTTTTGATGCCACTAATTGATATTCTGTATACGGTTGACTGGTTGAAGACTCTGATAAAGAATCTTCTATGGGAGGGGCCTCTAACGTAATGGTATCAGCTTTTCCTGAAACATCTGTACTAAGGGTATATAATATTTCATCTTTTAATCTAACTTCAATAGTAACATTATTTATAGGATGAACAATAGAATCCATAAATACTTGTATACTTAAACTACCGGTTTGATTATTCATAACATTCACCTATAGTATACTATGCAAGACAAATACCTAATGTGAAAATAATTTAGATATTATGTAGTAGTCAATTTCTGGTTTGACCATCCTTGATATAAAAATGAGAAACTTCCTTTAGTAGCGCAGAGTCCATTTTCTAAAAATATAGAAAAAGATTTTATTTTAGAAATCACTTCTTCATTTGACCATGTAAAGACTCCTTTATCGAATAAGAATACTAACGTAGAAAGAATAACTTCCGCATAGTTATCACAATTTTCACAAGTAAAAACACCTTCTTCATTCCCTTGTTTTAAAATATCAGAAACGATAGGGCGTAAACCAAGAACAATATCGGCCATCGATTTTTGATGAATGGCTGCATTTTGCGTTTGATGAAGAAAATCATCAACACTAGCTTCTACAATAGTATTTCGATATATATATAATAATAACTTAAACTTAGTTAAAGCATCATCATTACTTTTATCTAGTGTAACTTTACAATTAAGAATTACCTTTTCATATTGACGATACGCTAAAGCATCTAATGCCTCTTCTTTACTCTTAAAGTAGTAATACATTCCACCTTTTGCGATTCCAGCTTTTCTAGCAATATCCATAACAGAAGCAGTACCAGCTTTTCCCTCGTATAATAACTCTTGTAACGCATCTAATATTAAATCACGTTTACTCATAAATCCCCCTCCTACAATATAAATAGTATAACATAACATTTGTATTTGACCAATGGTCAATATTTTGTTACACTATATTTGAACGGTGGTCAAAAATATAGGAGGGATAAATATGTGGAAGGTGATAATATTTGCGTTAAGCTTGTTGATAGGAGCTATTATGTTACTGGCGTTAGTTATTGGGGGTATTGTTTTTGGTGTTAAGAAATATAATGGAACAGATGTAATAAAAACATTAGTATTTTTAAAAAGAACAGCAATTATTTTATTAGTTAGTATTATATTTTGTGGAACTTTCACAATGTTTACACAATGGACAGCATCTACTCCATCTATAAGAGATGAAAATGGAAATGTAGTGGAGGGAAGTATTGCGGAATTACGAGAGGTAGAAATAAATGGTCGAAAAGAATGGATTACTATTAGGGGGCATGATACCACAAAACCTATTCTTCTATTTTTAGCGGGTGGTCCAGGAGGGACACAAATGGCAGCGACACGTTATGAATTAGAAGAATTAGAAAAATATTTTGTTGTCGTGAATTGGGATCAACCAGGTTCTGGAAAATCTTATTCCTCAGTATCTTATGAGGAATTAACAATTCAGACCTATATTGATGATGGAATCACGTTAAGCGAATATCTTTGTGAGGAATTTGAACAAGAAAAAATATATGTATTAGGGGAATCTTGGGGGAGTGCATTAGGGATTTTTATGGCATATGAAAGGCCGGATTTATACCATGCATTTATTGGAACTGGACAAATGGTTGCTTTTGTTGAAACAGAAAAAATGGACTATCATCTTGCTCTAGAATTAGCGAAAGAAGCAGGAGATACAAGTATTGTTTCTAAGTTATTAGAAAATGGAGAACCACCATATTATGGCAGTGATGTCACTTGGAAAAGTGCAACATATTTAAATTATCTTAGTAGTATTATGGCTAAGAATCCAGAAATTAAAAATGGTGGATATCAAACCATTCGTGATTTGTGTGCAAATGAATATGGCATTATAGATAAAATAAACTTTGTAAGAGGTATTATCAATAGTTTTAATCATTTATATCCTTTGTTATATGATATAGATCTACGTGAAGATTATAATACGTTAGAGATTCCTACTTATTTCTTTTTAGGTAGGCACGATATTAATGCACCAGTATCATTAGCTGAAGATTATTATGAGGTATTAAATGCTCCTTATAAAGAGATAGTATGGTTTGAACATTCTGGACACAGTCCATGGATTAATGAAAGAGATTTATTTGTAGAAAAAGTAATTCAAATTATAGATAAATAGTATATAGAAAAGTATATTTCATGAAGGATGGAGTATACTTTTTTGATAATATTAATATATGTTGATGTTCGATAATAAAAGTATGATATTAT
>JBKEBJ010000247.1:0-10213 GCA_047973105.1 Coprobacillaceae bacterium
CAAGATATGATTGTTATTTTAGATTTAGGTAGTGTTGAAAACACAACTATCGCTAGAGAAATTCGTGATTTAGGAGTATATAGTGAAATTTATCCACATGATATTACAGTAGAAGAAATCAAAGCTTTACCTAATGTTAAAGGGATAGTATTAAGTGGTGGAGAAAATAGAGTCGTTGATGGTGTAGCAGTAGATATTGAAGCAGGTATTTACGAACTTGGATATCCAATGGTATCCATTGATCATCCAACTTCTAAATGTTCTCAAAAATATGATACGTTGTTAACTAAAGAAGAATTAAAAGAATTTGTTTTTAATCAATGTAATGCTGAAACAAATTGGAATATGAAAAACTTTGTAGCAGATCAAATTGAATTAATAAAAAAACAAGTAGGAGATAAAAAGGTATTACTAGCATTATCTGGTGGTGTTGATTCTTCGGTTGTGGCTGCAATGCTTATTAAAGCAATAGGGAAGCAATTAGTATGTGTGCATGTTAATCATGGCTTAATGCGTAAAGGAGAGTCTGAGGAAGTTGTAGAAGTGTTTAAGAATCAATTAGATGCAAACTTAATTTATGTTGATGCAACAGATAGATTCTTAACTAAATTAGAAGGGGTATCAGATCCTGAACAAAAACGCAAAATCATTGGTAATGAATTTGTATATTTATTCGATGAAGAAGCTTCTAAATTAGAAGGAATTGATTTTCTAGCACAAGGGACAATCTATCCAGATATTGTAGAAAGTGGAACAAAGACAGCGAAGATGGTTAAATCTCATCATAATGTTGGTGGATTACCAGAAGGAATGAAATTCCAACTAGTAGAACCTTTATATCAATTATTTAAAGATGAAGTTCGTGCGTGTGGAATCGAATTAGGTTTACCAGCACATATGGTATATAGACAACCATTCCCTGGACCAGGTCTTGGTGTACGTTGTTTAGGAGCTATAACAAAAGAAAGATTAGAAGAGGTTAGAGAATCCGATGCTATTTTAAGAGAGGAATTTGAAAAAGCAGGATTAGATAAAAAGGTATGGCAATATTTCACAGTTGTACCAGATTTCAAATCAGTAGGTGTAAAAAATAACGAAAGATGCTTCGAATATCCAGTTATTCTTAGAGCCGTTAATACGATTGATGCAATGAGTGCTAGTATTGAATTAGTAGAATGGGAAGTATTATTGAAAATAACGGATCGTATTTTAAAAGAAGTAGCACATGTAAATCGTGTGCTTTATGATTTATCACCAAAACCTGTTGCTACAATCGAATGGGAATAGACTTCAAATATAGAAATGTGTTGATTAAATCAACACATTTCTAATTATCAATAAGAGAACGAAACCATTTTGATACTGTTATCATTGTATTTGATAAAATTATTTTTGTTTTTCAAAACAGTAAATTGATTTATGCATTGTTAGTTAGTATAATTAATTTAACTAATTAACAACGGTTTATTATGAAGATGACTTATATTAGGTGGTGACTAGTATTGAATGATATAATTGAAAAGAATTTAGATGTTAAAGAAAACACATTTATGTATTTTTTACATGAAAAGAATATTTTTGATGAAACATTGTTTCAAGAATACATTAAAAATGTAGGCCTTATTAATACTGAAAATACTCAGAAAGAAAAGGTGATAGCGATTATAGAAGTAAATGACTATATTATTCGTAATATTATATATCACTTTTTGCCCGAAGATTTATTTGTTATAAAAAATTTCCCGTCCAATATGGGAGAATATATTGAACAGATACGTATTGAAAATGAGCGGCTACTTCGTGTGCTATAAGCATTATCAGTAGTTAAGTAAAAATTTAATTAATGAAGGTAATTTATATTATTTAACATTTTTAATGAACAATTAAATTTTAAATGAGGTTATGGGATGAATAATTTTGAACAAGATACAATATATGAAATTCTTTCGTGTCCTGATAGTTCCTTGGATAGTGAGCTTGACAGTCGTATTTTTGGTCTACCTTTGTCCCTTGGAGAAAGCGCCAGCAATACTGAAGAATATGAGTATGCATTTAACATTTTAATTTGTTTATGCAGTCGAAAAAAAGCTCAAGTTAGAGCGAATGCTGTATTAGGACTAGCATATCTTGCCAGAACTAATGGAAGATTAGATAAAGAAATTGTTTTACCAATCTTAAAAGAGGTGTGGGCAAAGAACACTAGCAATCGTGGTAATATTCTTTGTGCAATAGATGATATTAATCACTATTTACATTGGAATATTAGTGTTGATAAATTATCATAGGCGGTGTTGAATTAGAAGACTATATAATAGTGGCTTATTTTTTAAGATATAGTCTGACAATACAATGACAATATTTTTTGAAGTATAATGTATAGAATAGAGTATATTTCATAGAATATAGATACTTAAAAATATAAAAATCAACCAAATATTCGAGATTAGACGAGTGCTAAACTCGAATGGGAATAGATATAGAATATAAATAGAAAGAATAATGATTATAGTGAAAACAAATAATCATTATTCTTTTTTATAGAACTGTATATATCATTATAAGATTGATTTGTAATTACAAATGCGTTACAATACAAATATAAAAGGAGGATGATAGAATGGAAAAATCTTCTACATTAAATTTAAGAATAAATGCAGATGTAAAAAAGAATGCAGAGAATATACTAGGGCAATTAGGAATTTCCATGTCAACAGCGATAGATATGTACTTGAGGCAGATTACCTTAACTGGTGGTATTCCATTTATGGTTAACTTACCAGAACCCCCAAAAGAAATTAATACAAATACAATGACAGATAAAGAATTAAAAGATAAATTACAAAAAGGATATAATGATATTGAGATGGGTAATGTAAACAGTGCAACTGAAGTTTTTAAAACCCATAGAGAGAAATACTAAGTGAAACAATATATTGTTGAAGTTACAAATGATGCTGCACAGGATATGAATGATATATATAAGTATATTGCTTTTACTCTGTTATCTCCTATAGTAGCTAGAAAACAGTATGATCGAATTGCGAATGTAATATTAAGTCTTGATTTGTTTCCAGAAAGAAATATAGTTATAGAATATAAATTAGAGAATAATATTAAATTACGAAGAGTGTTAGTTGACAATTATTCAGTATTTTATATTATTAAGGAAAACAAGGTGATAGTCACAAATGTTTTATATACATCATCTGATATTGATAGACGATTATTGAATGAATAGTATATAGTTTGAGTATAGAATGGTAATGTTTGAAAATGATAAAACCATGATATTATCGAGGTTTTTCTATTTATTGAAGACTTTATTTTTTTATAGATTAAAATATCATTATTTATAATACTAATAATCTTCTAAATTAGAATTGTATTATTATATGGTTAAACTATGTTATAATTTTAATATCATACTTATTATAAGGAGGATATATATGTATAATAGAGAACAAATTCTTGATGAAGAATAAATAAAGAAAGAAGAATTTCGTCAATATAAAGACGATACTGTTGTTATTACTGCTTATTATTTTGAGGGTGGAAAAGAGGCTTCCTATGATGAATCTGAGAATAGTAGAGGGGTAGTAAACTGTACAATCTTACAGGAGAAAAAAGAAGCTTATAAAAAAGTGATTGATTTTTTATGTGAAGTAGGAGAAGCTGGTTTTCCACTTCGCTGTGATTTTTGTATTGATAATGATATTAGTAATGATGAAGAATATAAAATATTACTAAGTTCTGTATATAAAAAATACGCCGATGATATTGTTAGGTTTTATTATGAAGATGCAGCTTTTTGGGCCCGTTGTATGCAATTTGACTTATATGAAGAGATGCGCAGCTATGTAAAATTATCGAGTACAAAAGTAAATTATGTCTCTGATTCAGATGATGATTCTGTTTGTCGAAGACCAGATTACTATGCAATGGCTGCTTTATCAATGAATGATGATACTGGTCAAGATTTTGCAAATCTATTTTCATTATATGCAAAAACAATTGATTTTACAGTTGCTATTGGCGTTGAAGAATTAATAACAGCATACTTGAATACTTATAAAATAACAGATAAAAATGTCAAAAACTTAGTAAGAGTAATCCATCCTTCTGGATACTTAGAATATCAAGTATATCTTCAATTTGATGATTATATCATGGACTTTTCTGATGAAGAGGCAAATCAAATAAAACAGAGCCTCATGAAAAGTGGATTACAATTAGGAATTGATATGACAGATTTTAAAGAATTACTAGACGAAGGATAGAAATTACATTCTTCATATAAATAAGAATATTATATAGAGAGCTAATATTTCTTAATTATTAAGGATTTAGCTCTTTTATAGTGTATAGAAATATAATAAAAGTCAATAAATAAAGTAATATACTTTATAGTATTGACTAATTATTCTACTGATACGTTTTTGGTGAATTGATACTTAAAAATATTTTATAGAGATTAAATATAAGAATTAGTGTAAGTAATGGAAAAATAATGATTTCTATAACTGCTACTGATACACCACTCATTAACATAGAAACTATCATAGCGTCAATAGCTAATAACATAGTAATACCCTTAATAACTAAAATAGGTGCTAATAAATAACCTAGCCTATTTTTCTTTAGTAATAAAACACCACTAACAATACTTGATGGTACAATAATTCCTAAATCTAAAGCTTGAATAGGAAGGGTTGTATAGTGTTCTAATCCTTCTGGAATACCACTAGGTATTGTAGGAATAATCCTTCCAAGCCACATCATACAAATTGCTATTCCTAGAAAGATTAAAGAATAACTAAGATATTTTCTAGATTTCATTTTTGAAAAATAGGAACTTATGTTTGTTAAATCAAAGGAAGTTATATTTATTATAAACCCAAAAATTGAAAGCCCCATAAGAATTGTGAAAAGTAAGAAAAAATCATTATACATTGCTGCAAAACAATAAGAAGTATAGGTATAAAGAAAATATCCTAAAGTACCAGTTAATAGAAACTTCCCTTGTTATTAGTGAATAACGACATAAAAAAACATCTTGTTTTCTACAAGACGTTTTTATGTTTAATAGTAATTATTGTTCTAATAAAAATTCTGCTCCTTCATTGTTGATATGTAATGATACTCGTTTAGTAGTAAATTTAATGATGCAATATGTTGGGTCAATATCACCTTTAGGATAGATATGTTTAAATGGCTCTTGCCAATGTTTACTTTTTGATTCTTGATCCGTTAAAATTTCAGCATTTCCAACAAGGGTTAAATTATTAAACTCAGCATAACAACATATAGATGCTTTCTTACTGTTTTGAAGACGTTTATATTTATTTGAGCCAACAAATGTTGAGAAATAAATCTCTGAAATATCTTCTTGATTTATAAGCCATATTGCAGATGCCGAAGGGAAACCACTCTCATCTATAACACTAAAACTTCCATCCTTTCTAGTTTTAAGAAATTGATTTGCTTTATCTAATATTTTTTTATTCATAATTATTCCTCCCAATTATTTGATGTATACATTTATTATATCCTAAAATTTAATAGGGTTGTTGTAAAAAGCGGACATGTTATTACGATACTCTTGGGGAGTTATTCCACATACTAATTTAAAGTCATGGATGAAATGTGGTAAGTCGTGAAAACCTGTTGCATCGGATACAAAGGTTAAACTATTGTGTTGCTTTTTTAATAAATGAAAAGTTGTATTAACACGAATCAATCGTAAGAATGACTTTGCGTTTAAACCAACATATTTTCGGAATATTCTATTTAGTTGACGTTCACTATAATAGGTAGTATTGGATAGTTCTTTTACAGTGACATTGCCTGCGCGTTTTTTATGATTTGAAGAATATGTTGTAATTCTGGATGATAGGTAATATTCATATGTTTTAGTAGTGTTTCATCAAGGTTAGATAGTATTTCATTTACACTTTTAGCGTCTTTAACAAGACTAGATAGTATTTCATTTAAATTATAATTAACTGTTTCAAAGGGGAATATTTCATCAATTAATTCACTCTGATTAATACCAGTAAATGCGTAAAGTCCAGCAGGTCTAAATTCTATAGTAACCATGATTTCAAGTTGATTACTCTTAGATCCAACAATGTATGGTTTTGTAACTGGACCATGTAATTCAATAAATAATCGTTTATCATCTTTTTTTATAGAAAGTGTTGAACATCCACATGGCATTACAGTAAATGTATTAGACATAAGTTCTTTATTTGGGAAGGTAATATTATAATTTGAAATATATTCTTGTAATTCCTTGTCAGGAAGAAGACATATAAATTCATCTGCTTGAAGTAGAATACGATGTTTATCTTCAAAAATTAGTATATCCGTTTTTGTTATCATATATTGCCTCCCAAATGTTATGATTATGATTTATATTATAACAGATTATCAAAGCTTATAGAATTCATTAATAAAGATAGATAGAGATATTATTTTGACGTTTATACTTTTATAATGTAGAATTTATTTAATAAAGAAAGCAATATTTATGATGAAAGGGGAAGTATGTGAATCAGCCTTTAACAAACGTATATTCGCATACAATAAAGATAAAGTGACGTTATTAAAAGATATGTTTACTTATGATTCATTAAAGAAAGTTGCATTAGCTATTCGTTCTAATTATGAAGTGTTTCAGGTTGAAGATTTCTTAAATTCAGTCATTGATGATACATGGGATGCTTTAGAACTTAAGGCAAGAGGTCGAAAAATTAGTACGAGTCTAAGAAAATATTTACCAAGTGATTATCAAAGCACTCTTTTTATTCTTGAAAAATCTGTAAAAGGGTTTTCATATGCATATTTTTTTCCTGATTTTATTGAAGCTTATGGTCAAGATGATTGGGATATTTCCATTAATGCGTTAGAAAGAAATACGGAATACTGGTCTTCCGAATTAGCAATACGACATTTTATTATTAAAGATGAGAAGCGAATGATGAAGCAAATGTATTATTGGTCTAAACATGAAAATGAACATGTTAGAAGGCTAGCTAGTGAAGGGTGTCGACCACAATTACCTTGGGGATTAACAATCCCTAATTTAAAAAAAGACCCAACACCAATACTTCCTATTTTAGAACAACTCAAAACAGATACATCGTTGTATGTACGAAAGAGTGTTGCGAATAATATAAATGATATCTCTAAGACGCATCCAGATATAGTTATAAAGATGGCGAAAGAATGGTATGGAAAAAACGAAGATACTAATTGGATTGTAAAACATGGGTGTAGAACATTGCTAAAAAAAGGGAATCGTGAGGTATTAGAAATATTTGGCTATAACGATGCATCATCTATCAATATTGACAATCTTAAATTAGAAAAAAAGGTTATTTCTATTGGAGAGAATAATACTTTCACATTTACTATTTCATCTGAAAAATCGACAAAAGTTAGGTTAGAATATGGAATAGACTATGTAAAAACAAATGGAAAAAGAAATAGAAAAATATTTAAAATTTCAGAAGTTACATTAAAAGAAAATGAAAAAAAGAACTATTCTAGAAAACAATCCTTTCTAGATGTGAGCACTAGAAAGCATTACCCTGGAAAACATTCTATAGTTCTTATTGTTAATGGGATGGAGAGGGGTTCATTAGATTTTGATTTAACGAAATAAAAGAGAAGTAATTAATTTTAGAAGTTATATAAATAAGATTATTTTAAGGAGAACAAGTACGAACTAAGGGGTATATGTTATGTTAATATAAAAAACAAAGAGATATAACAAAGTTACTAAGGCAGGAATTGAGAGTCATGTGGAGAATTTGAGAAAATTGGACGATAATGGAAAATTATTACTTACTGGACCATTTAAGGGATATCCTGGAGTGGCTGGCATGGTGATTTTTAAGACAGATAGCTATGAAGAAGCAGATGCGCTTTGTAAACAGGAGCCACTTGTAATCGGCGGTTTTGCGACATATAAGCTAAAAGCTTTACAACTAGCAAATAAAGAAAATAATTACTTGTTATAGTCAAATAGAATAATTAATGGTAGTTAATCATAAGAAGAAACTATCATTTTTATATATTTAAAATGAATAGATAAAGTAATTGTACTAATTATCTTTCATATTGATTGAATCACAGTTAATTGGAAATTCACAAATATTATATATGAAATTGTGGAAATTATGTAGTAGATGCTATTTGATGTATATTTTAGAATATATTAGTAAATCTATGAAATAGATGATTTTGATTAATGATGAGAATGTTAAAATTTGAATGCTTTTATTTATTTATACAATAATTTATGAATATACTATTTTATATATCTAATAAATATAAAAATAGTATATTTTTTTGTAATATTATGGTTTGTGTTTAAGTACCTATATTTGACGGCATAGGGGGTAAATGGAATAATATAGAACATTGAAGATATGAAAGTTATTATCTTTAATATTTGTAGGCAATAATAAAATATATAGTAAAAATATTATATATTTCAAAAAAAGCGAACTTTTTTTATATCAATTGCGTGTTATTAACAGGGTAAGCTGGATAATACGGCTTGAGGAGGGAAAGAAAATGAAGGATAGCGAACTTACCCAAATTGTTAAAAGTGTTCAAGAAGATAAAGAACAGTTTGAATTATTATACTCACGCATTATAAATAGAGTTTATTTTTGGTGTTTTACAATGCTTGGTAATGAGAGTACAACTAAGGATATGACACAAGAGGTTATGCTTCGCGTTTATACAAAAATAGATGCTGTAAAGCAGCCTGAATACTTTAATTCTTGGTTGTACCGTTTAGTAAGGAATATATGTATTTCTTACTTAAGAAAAAACAAGAAACATGAATCTGAATTTAATTACGAAGAAGATTTCAATGAGGATTTTGAATATATCATTAAGGAAGAAAGAAAAGAAAATCTTCCAAAAGAAGCTTATATTTCTAATGAGCGAAGTGAATTAATTAATAACTTTATTAATAATTTACCAAGAAAGCAAAGAGAAGTTATTATTCTTTTTTATCTAGAAGAATTTAAAATTAATGAAATTGCTGAAATATTAGATTACAACGCTGGTTCTGTAAAATCAAGAGTACATTCAGGACGGAAAAACTTGGAATCACAAATTAATCAGTATCAAGAGGAAAATGATATAAAGTTATTTAGTTCTTCAGTTTTTTCGGTGTTAGGTATGGTTTTAAAAGAATACGCAGATCGAATTAGTAATACTCAAAATTTACCCTATAATTCTTCAAAATTTAAAGATGTAACAAATACAGAAACTACAATTTATAAAAATAAGAATACAATTTTCAATAAATTAATAAGCATAGTAACCAAGAATATAGTAAGGACTATTGTTACAATAGTCTGTGTTAGTGTAGTTATAGTTAGTATCATTGTCAGCTCAGATCTTAATCAGTTAAATGAGGATATTAAAGATAATGCTAATATAAACATGTCATCGACATTTGATTTAGAAATGTTAGAAAAACTGAAATCTCATCCTTATATTGAGGATGTTACATATCTTAATTTTCCTACACGCTTATCGATAAACGTTTCTATAAAGCTTAAAAAAGATATAGATCATTCTAATATTGATATTTTACTTAATGATGAAAAAGAATTATCTTTTGAAAAAAACGGGAAAGATTTACTTGTACAAGTAACAGAAAATGGTATGTATACCATCATGATTAAGGACTCAAAATTAAGCTTTAAAATTGGTAATATTGATAAGAGTGCACCGGAATTGGTGGATGTAAAATACAATCATAATTATATACAATTAATAATGTCAGATAAACAATCACAAATTGATTATCAGAAATGTTTTGTAGAATATGAAATCGAAATGTATGAGATAAAAGAAGATTTAAAAGTATATGGTGTGTTTAAAGACTCAGTAATGATTACTTTAACCCATAAAAATGGAAGTTATATTAGATATGATATAACTTTTGAATAACGTGAGTATAAAAATTAGTGTATGAAACTATGGAGGATAATATGAAAAATAGAAACGATATATTTAAAAAGATACTTATTGGTTCAATGGTTATAGGGTTAGTAGGACCAAGTTCAATAAGTGCAAATGAAATAGAAGAAGTAAAGGAAGAAGAAATATTAGAAGTAGATAACGAAGAGGAAACTTTAGATTCTATGTCTGAAGAACAAGATATGGTTGAAACAAAGGAAGT
>JBKEBJ010000260.1:0-3763 GCA_047973105.1 Coprobacillaceae bacterium
GGTTGACTTGGCTGTTTGAAGTCAATATTCTTCAACATTTCCGTCATTCGATTTGTTGATTGTTCTAAAGATTTCTGCATAACTTCTAATGATTTAGTAAAGTTTTCTTGGATACCTGTTAAGCTATTTTTTAAACTTGTAGATATACCATCAAACAACGAAGACATGGACTCTTTCAGATTACCCTGAAAGCTATCAGCCAATGCTTTACCTATTTCTCCAGTATTCCCTTCTAAATCTGTCTTAAGTTCTACATCAAGAAAAACCTTTCCAACACTTTCATCTGCCATTTACTCACCTTCCTTCTTGATATAAAAAAATAGACACTATTATTTTGTAGTGTCTATTTTCCGAATGCATGAGCTAAGATGTTTTGTAGTTCGCTTACTTTGGCCACTTTCTCATCATCACTCATTGTTGATATTTCATGAGATATTTTTTTACTTCGATAGTCATCACGAATTTGCTTTTGTGATGGCGTAAAGTTATTAATTCTTTCTTCATCTTCTTCTGAACGAATCATCACCATTTTACCTAAAGGTGTTGTTTCATCAAATCCTGATAAAAGAACTTTAAACTCTTTCCAATCCATATCATCACTATACAAATCCTTTTGTGGGTATTGCATAGCAAACGATGCTTCTATCAAATCAAAATCATCATATAGATCATACCAACACTCACCTACTTTTTTTCAGTTTCTATATCATCCAAATCTGCATCTGAAATAGCTGCAATTATTGCTTGAATAATTAACATCTCGGCTGCGGTTGTTAAAGATAATGATTTAATATACTTTTGTGCCTTAGAACCGAGTGCTGTTTTCATTATCTTATCCATAATTTCAAGCTGTTCTTTAGGTTTATCAGCATCAATGTCTTCAACCAATGCCATAATACCTAAAACATTTGTTTTCTCGGTATTAATAGCAAATGTATTGTCTCCATCAATCATAATAAAAGGCTTTTCATTTTTTGCCTTTAAACGTTCAATAATATCATATTTTCTTGCCATTACTTTATCCTCCTATATTTTTTAAACTGCTGGTGTATATGTCGGCTTACCATCAATATCCAGTGTGAATTCTAATGGTGATACTTTTGTTGATTCATCTCCTCCAGCATTATTAACATTTACAACACAATCAAACTCTAATTTCGCACCATCTGGAAATAAGATCATTGCTTTTGTAGAACACTCTAATCCATCTTTGTACGCTGTATTATGTACATAATCATTACCAGGATCCCCAACAGATCGTTTACCTTTTAAATCGATAGATCCGCTTTTTCCTGTCATTAATTTTCTAGCCCAGCCTGCTGTATTCATAGCAGTCCATGACTCGACAACACCATCTATTTTCAGGCCCAGGTTTTCAAGTTCAGCGATTTCAACAAAGTCACCATCTTCACTCAATAATCCTTTAGTCCCAATCTTAAACACCATGTTGTAGACTGGAAATGCTCCTTTAAATGCCATATTTGATTCCTCCTATTTCATATATTTTATTAATACTTCTATTACATACTCATAAATCCCATCATCATCCGTCCCTACAAATATTGGCTTTCCTTTGCGTAATTCTGTAGTGATTATTTGATGATTGTTTATAGTTGTTTCGTGATTCATGCCAAAGAAAAAGTCAAAGACTTCTATAGCCTTTAACTCTGCTTTGTCTGGGTCATGCCCCCAATGAACTAATATTGATACTGCTTTTACATCCGTCCTTGTATTCTTTAGACCCCCTACACTAATTATAGGAGTTGGTCCTTGTGCATCATATATAGTAATTGATTCTTCAGCTTTACTGTTTCGCTTACTAATGGCCCACGAAGGGCTTGCAACATATTCTCTTATATAATCTTTAATTGATTTCAATGTAATCATGTTATTAACCCTCCAGCAAATTCTTTTAGGAATGTCATATATGTAGTAATAACCCATTCTAAGCCTTCACCTGACATATAGTAGTCCATCCATTTACCTTGTGCATTAGGGTTCTTATCTGTCCTAAAGTTATATTCAGGATGCCAATACAATCTTCTTGCATAAGGAGTGCTAAAGATAATACTATATACATCATCTATTTTCACAACATGGCCACTTCCTTCAAGGGTTCCGCTATCACGTGGTACAACTTGTCTTGTGGTTATGTCTGTAAGAATAGCATCAGCCGTTTTCTCCATAGCTGATTTAGAGGCCGTTTCAAGCGCTTTTACTTTATCAGGGTACAATTTGACCTTTACATTAACTTTCATTATTTGAGCTCAAATTCTGTACTATATACAACGCCTAGTAAACGATTCTTTGAACAGGTATGAATACCAGTCTTTTGGCCATTAATCATTGCATAGCCTTCAAATTGTTGTTGGTTATCAATAATAACTTCACCTTGCACAATCAGCTTTCCCGATATTCTAATCAGATGCGATTTATCATCAAACTTCTGACTTGATTTTTCATCATATATAGCAAGATTATCATAAATCAATGTAGCTACAGGTCCACTGTCTTCGCTGTCTTTTGTCTGAAAGATTTCAACTTTCGTTATTGCCTCCCAGATTGGAAAAGGTAAAGGTGATTTAATTACAGCTTTAGGCATCTTAACCCTGTTTGATTTAACAAATTCAACACCTTATCTTCTGTTTTAATACCACCTATTTCCAACACTTTCAAAGACATAGAAACACTACCAGCGCTAAAACTAGCAACTGGTAGATTAATGAATGCACTATTTGTATACAAGAACTCAGCTTGTTGACACATGGCCCTTTGTACTTTAGATTTTTGAAATTCCGTCAGGTTCATAAATCCTTTTGCTACAATCCGATTAAATGTAAGACTATCAATATCATCTTGAGAATCTTGCAATCTCTTTTCAATCTCATCATCAGGTACAAGAGTACCTTTGAAAACATTCTTATAATATTCTTTGTCTGCGTATAGCATACAACCACCTACTTATTAGCTTTTTCAAAAGCTCTGATTTTATCATAAATACCTTTAGCAGCTTGTGCTCCTCCGATATCAATACCATGTTCCTCAGCATAGGCTTTAAGATCTTCTACTGGCATATCTGGTGAAATTGTTATTTCATCCTCATTGCCAGCCTTCAACTCTTCAATCTCTGCATCTTTTGCTGCAAGTTTAGCCTTCAACTCTTCAATCTCTGCATCTTTTGATTTAACGGCCTCTTCAACTTTCTTTTTATGTTCTGCTACAGTAATATTTGTTGCTGGTGAAATTGTTTTATTACCAGCATCGTCAATTACATCATAGCCTTGTTTTAAGTATGCATCTTTCTCTTTGATAGAGATAGTATATACTTTATTACCTTTAATCGCTTTCATATATTTCTCCTCCTATGCTTCAACATTGAATGCAATACCTGGTGCTTTTAATTCCAATAAGAATGTGTCTCCATATTCACGAGTTTGCCAAACATACTTATCAGCTGTTCTTGAATCAGTACCAGGAGTAAACAATTTCATATATGCATATTTCTTTCTTGTGACTTGACAAGAAGGATGCATTAACATCATATTTATTTGTTTTGCACTTGGATCAGCAACACATCCATCTGTGAAATCATATAATGTTTTGAATCTAGCGGATGGAATGACTTTAATTTCGACATCATCTAAAGAATACACTCTTATATCAATCGTATTTCCTCCATTTTGAGTATTGAATGTACGTTGAATATCTGGTGCTTTTTTCAACATCTTATTAATAGTTGAAGTTACACATAATACTCTGCCTT
>JBKEBJ010000276.1:0-2007 GCA_047973105.1 Coprobacillaceae bacterium
AGAGATATTCGTTTTTTAATATATAAAATTTGTTATAATTTATATACAAATTGTTAATCCAAAATATAAAAAAAGAGATTTTCAATATGGAAAACAATAAATCAGAAATATTAATGTATCAAATAGATGATGGATTAACAAGAATTGAAATGCATTTAGAAGAAGATACAGCATAGCTTACACAAACTCAACTTGTTGAATTATATCAAAATAGTAATTCTAATTAAGTGAACATATCTCAAATATATTTAAAGAAGGAAAACTAGATAATGATTCAATTGTTCGTAAACTCCGAACAACTGCCTCAGATGGCAAAAAATGAATACCAAGAATATTAAACTGATTCATTATCTCCTGTTGAGACGGCATATTTAGAAAACAATAAAGATGTTGAAATGATAGCTAAAAAAGTTGGTAAATGATGATTAAGATAATGGATAATTTAATATATGAAAAGGTATCGATAACGATACCTTTTTCATGCTCATGTATTATATTTCTTACCTGGATTCTTTGCATCAGGAATCATATGATTAATAATTTCTAATTCATGATTTGCTTTTTTGGTTAAGTAGGCTACACGTATTTTTGCTTCTTCCAATTGTTCTTCTGCAATTTTTAATTGCGAAAGAACAATTTGATGCCGTTCCTTAATCGCATCATCACCATCTAGGCGACAAAGAATATGATACTCTTTTATAGCTTCAATAGACATACCACATTGTCTAAGATATTTTGTTCCTCTTAGCCAATCGATAGCTTCATCAGTAAAGATTCTACGATTATTTTTATCTCTAAGAACGCCAGATATTAAACCTTCATCAGTGTAATATCTAAGCGTATGAATGCTTAAATCTAATAATTCACTTACTTGTTTGATGGTATACAAAAGAAATACCTCCTTTTTCATACTTTATACTTGACCTCGAGTTACACGAGGATGTTAGCCTTATTATATCACAGAATTTAGACCTGTGCAAAATCTTTAGTTACCATAATATAAGGAGGAAATTATGGATTATAAAATATTAAATAATGGTATACAAATGCCAGTATTGGGTTTCGGGGTATGCCAGATAGAGAATTTAAGAGAATGTGAGGAAGTAGTTTTAAAAGCAATAGAAAATGGATATCGTCTTATTGATACAGCTTCTATATATCACAATGAAGAGGCAGTTGGAAAGGCAATTAAACGTAGTGAAGTACCAAGAGAAGAACTATTCATTACTACAAAGTTATGGGCACACTTTAATAGTTATGAACAAGCTAAAGAAGAATTCAATTCTTCTTTACAGAAATTAGGATTAGAGTATATTGACCTATATCTTATTCATCGTCCAGTAGGAGATTATTATGGAGCATGGAGAGCTTTGACGGAATTGTATAAAGAAGGTAAGATTAGGGCAATAGGAGTTTCTAATTTTTATAATGATCGCTTAGTAGACTTACTAATGCATCAAGAAATCAAACCTGTAGTAAATCAAATACAATGTCATCCATTTATGCAAAGAAAGAGCGAATATCAAATACTAAAAGAATATGATATTCAAATGCAATGCTGGTCCCCATTTGCAGTAGGGAAAAACAACATCTTCAGAAATGAATTGTTAACAAAGCTCGCTAAAAAACATAATAAAACAACAGCACAGATAATTCTTCGTTGGCATATTCAAAGGGGATGTGTGGTGATACCTAAATCAGTACATGAGAGAAGAATGAAAGAGAATATGGAGATATTTGACTTTAGTCTATCACAAGAAGAAATGAATCAAATTGAAACACTTGATACAACGGAAGTAGGAAATATAACAAAAGAATCAGATTATAGATTAGAAAGTTTATATAGAGTTTTTGGTACAAAATAAATGAGTAATGATATGTGATATTAAATAATAAGATTAGAGATATTTCATAATATAATCAAATATAAGTAACGAAATGGATATCATTGAGATTTGTAATTGTTATCCATTTTTATTTTGTCTATTACCATGAATGTCATTTATC
>JBKEBJ010000295.1:0-2074 GCA_047973105.1 Coprobacillaceae bacterium
AGTAGCAGGAGTGATATAGGGCGAGATAGACCTATTTTTTTATATTCCCAATGAAGATACGAGTATTTAGTAAAACATAGAAAAAACCGTTAAACAATTGAGGTCAATTGTCAACGGTCTGGAAAATAAATAAACTATTTTTCAATTGGTATGGAATAATTTCATCCATAAGCACTTTAGAAAACATACTTGATAAAATACCTACAATACTTAATAGTAAAGACGCTAATATAATAGTAAACAACATTCTCTTTTGTGGTAATATAAGTGCCTTAAATAAATCTAGCATATTTTTACCTCTATACTTCATTTGTTCAAATTCACTTGTAGGAACCATGACAATAAGTACACCTGTGAACAGGCTAGAAAATTTTTCTCTCGAAATTGTGTCCAAGCCTTGTTCTGGATCGGCAATTACAAATTTACCTTTTCTTGTAATTTTATGAATAACCACAAAATGACTTAATCCTTCTTTTGTGTGAATTTGAGCAATTGCAGGATAAGTCACATTTTTCGTAAGTTCATCAGCACTAGTTCTTATTGCTTTTACATTAAAATGTAATTTCTCTAATCCATCAACAATCCCTTTAACACTTGTCCCTTGTGCATCAGTGCCAATTATCTCTCTTATTTTCATAATTGACATTTCTTGCTTATAAGTAAGCAATATAGTTGATATTGTAGCTGATGCACAATCTGATGCATCATGTTGCATGGTACATGGTTTATTAAAAATCATATTTTATATTTTCCTTCCCTAAAAATAAAAACCCTATATCTCATAATATAGGTAACTAAAAAAACTATTATTCTGTTCCCTAACCTTCTATAATCTCATCTTCGCCCAAGACAAAATTATCATATAATGTAAACGCCGTCAATGATTTTATCATTACTTAATAAGTAATTTTACATATTTTATTTGAAAGTTCCGCTTATCACATTGTTTATTAAATATATAATATAAAGCATGCAAAGTCTTGAGTTACAATAATTAAACAATAACTAAGACATAAACTAAACTAATTCACAAGTAATTTAGTCAAGTCCAGAATCATGTGTAAAAGTGTTATGAGTTAGTAGATGGGTTATTTATTGATCCATCTTTTTGTTTTATCTTCATATTTGATATATTGTCTAGGACTTGAAATCCATTGATCATGAATATCTATTAATACACATCCAATCAACCGCAATGCGGATTCATCATTAGGAAATATTCGTACTACTTTTTCTCTTCTTCTTATCTCCTCGTTTACTCGATAAACATATAGAAGAAATATTTGTACTGGAATATGATAACACTTAGTAGTAATTATTATGAGTAAATTTGTAGGATCACCACCAGTACCATGAAAACTACTTATTACCTCTAACACTATACAAATCAATTCAATACTTATGAACAATCCGATAATCTATATTCTCACTATAATCAGTGGAATAAAAAATTCTTATATGAAGAATAATTAATGCATTCATATTTTTTAGAAACTAAAGTTCTATTTATAAGATACGTTTAAAACATATGTTAATTTCATATATAAAAGAAGCAAATTAAACTTTGCCTCTTTTTATATCTACGTTAATATCACTTTATTCCTTTTTGATAAATGGCTGTTCTTCAATATTGCAATCTTGCTAATAATCTGCTAATTATACTATATAATATGGAAGATTACTGCATGCTATTCAATACTATCAATTATTTTCTACTTTTCTATTAAACCTAGTAATAATGCGGTCTTTGTAGTACTATATATCTTTAAAAACTATATAGTACTTTTTAGTTTAATCTTCTCTTAATCAGAGGGTCCACGGTTCGAACCCGTGCGGGGACACCAAATAGTAAGAAAACTGTAAACTTTTATTAAGTTTACAGTTTTTAATTATCTTTATATTAGATATCAACTATCATTCTTGTCCTTTTCATCTTTTAAAGTTTCTGATTTTATAGAATCATCAGTTGATGAGTTATTATCTGAGGTAGAAGAAGAATTACTAAGTTTTTCTCTAAGAACAGAAATGGTTCCTAAAGTATCACCAATTTGCGTAAAAACAACTGCTGCTAATT
>JBKEBJ010000334.1:0-4148 GCA_047973105.1 Coprobacillaceae bacterium
TATTAATTGTAGAAAAATAAAAATAACTATATTTTTTTTATTTATTTGTTAAAGGATTTTATAAAATTAAGCTAATATTACTCTGTGCTTTATTTTTAGCGAAATTTATTTCTGTATGCTGTGGATATAACAATCCATAAAAAGAAACGACTGTTTGTAAAAACACGACAAATGAAGAAGAAGGCATTATTCAAACACACACAATTTATCGTGCTGGAGAAGAGATCAGTAAAATAGAAGTATCATATTCTATAGATTTAGATAAATCTTTGACACCTGTAGATGATTTAATTACTTATGCATCTGGTGTCAAAGATACATATTCAGACATTAATGGTGTTACTTATAATTATGAGTCTAATGATAAAGAATTTATAGAAACTATTACTTTTGAGCTTACTGCTAAAACAGTTAATGATATAAAAAAAGCTGGTATATTATCTAGTTATTATGGAGATTATGGAGATACATTAGAGGCAAAACAAATTTTTGATTATATGAAAAATAGTAATATAAATTGTAAATAAATGTAATACACTCAACACATTGTATTAATATAATATGTATTTAAAAAACTACTCTGATTAAAATTACAGGGTAGTTTTTGATATATGATTTTTAATAGTTTAATATTTAAATACACCACGTATTTTATCTAATGTCTCTTTACCATCTTGTAACACTTCTTCTGTGCATTCTTGATGTGTTATATGATGATAAAAAGAAACATTAACAGTATCTTCAATAGTAATGATTGCATAAGTTCCATATCCATAACTTGCTCGATTAATCATTACACTTCCAGGATTGATAATATATTTATCCTTATTATTAAATACAGTTGGTATATGCGTATGTCCATGAAAACAAATATCGATATTCTCTTTTGACATATATGTTAATAATGTTTCATATTCACGATATACATTGTGATGATGGCCATGAACAACTAAGCAACGACGTGTTCCTATAGTAAGAATAATTTCTAAAGGGAAGTCCTCATCATCATGATTTCCTTTAACGACATAGTAATTTTTTAATAAGGGATCATCTTTCAAAAGTGAAGAATCGCCACAATGAATATAAAAATCCATATCCGGATATTTATCATTAATACTTTTAAAAGTCTCATTTTCTAAATGTGTATCACTAATACATAGTATTTTCATATTGTTAACTCCTTTTTTTTATTATAGCATCTTACATTAAAAATATAATATTTTTTAAATAATAATTTTAACAGATTATTACATTACAATATCTTCCTATGACGAATAGTTAAATACATATATTTCAAATGATAAAATTCAATATATAAGAAAGAGGATTATAAAAATCAAAGTACATGTAATCTGATTTTTATACATATTATTTTGTTTTATAACAAATAATAGAAAAGTACGTTTACTAATTGCGTGCTTTTTCTTATGTACAAAATGGATTAAACATTAAATAAATGCATATAATAAGTAACACGAAAGTAACAATTATTCTTAAAAGAATATTTTAGATATATGGCTGTTTTCTGTATCAGAAAAAAACTTTTAAGAAAGTGTTTACAATCGCTATAATACTTGATAAAATATAGGTAGTGAAAAAAGGAGTGTAAATAAAATGAAAACAATTTTATTAGTATGTTCGGCAGGTATGTCAACAAGTTTATTAGTAACTAAAATGGAAGAGGCAGCTAAAAATGATGGCGTAGAATGCAAAATCTTTGCATTACCATTCTCAGATGCACCTAGAGTTTTAGAAGAGGTAGATGTTATCTTACTTGGACCTCAAGTTAGATTCCAAAAGCCAGCAATCGAAAAAATGGCAGCTGAACGTAAAGCTGGAGCTATTCCTGTAGACGTAATCGATATGAGAGATTATGGAACAATGAATGGTAAAGCAGTATTCGATGCAGCTATGAAAATGTTAGGATAATACCATATATTTACTTATTAACAATGGGCATTATTGCCTATTTTGTTTATAGAAAATGAAAGGGGATTAAAATTATGGCTAAAAAAAGAATTATGTTAGTATGCGCTGCTGGTATGTCTACTAGTTTATTAGTAACTAAAATGGAGGTAGCAGCTAAAGAATTAGGAGATGAATTAGAAATCTTCGCAGTACCACTTACTGAGGGGCAAAAAATCATTGATACAGTAGATTGTATCTTACTTGGACCTCAAGTACGTTACGCTAAAGCTGATGTAGAAAAACTAGTTAAAGAAACTGGTAAGAATATTCCATTTGATGTAATCGAAATGAAAGATTACGGAATGATGAATGGAAAAGCTGTTTATGCATTTGCTAAAAAAATGATGGGTGAATAGAAATTAAGAAAGAGGCAAATGCCTCTTTTTTATTTTGATTTATTATGATATAATGTCGTAAATAATTAGGAGGTTAACATATGAAAAAGGGGATTATTACAGTTGTTGGACAAGATCAAGTTGGAATTATTGCAGAGGTTTGTGGGTTTTTAGCTAAAAACGAAATTAATATCTTAGATATTTCACAAACTATTATTGAAGGATATTTCAATATGATGATGATTGTTGATATTAGTAACTTAACAAATGATTTCGGTGCAGTTAGTAAAGATATTGAATCTTTAGGAACAAACATTGGAGTAAATATTAAATTACAACATGAAGACATTTTTAACAAAATGCATAGAATCTAAAGGAGAGAGAAATGATTAATTTATTTGAAGTCACAGAAACTAATAAAATGATTGAACAAGAAAATCTAGATGTTAGAACAATCACTATGGGTATTAGTCTATTAGATTGTATGGATTATGATATAGATGTAGTATGTCAAAACATTTATAACAAGATTACCAAATTAGCTAAAAATTTAGTTTCTACTGGAGAAGAAATTGAACAAAAATATGGAATTCCAATAGTTAACAAGAGAATTTCTGTAACACCTATTGGATTTGTTGGTTCTAACGCATGTAAGAGTACAGATGATTTTGTTAAGATTGCTAAAACATTAGATACTTGTGCAAAAGAAACAGGTGTTAATTTTATCGGGGGATATAGTGCCATTGTATCAAAAGGAATGACACCAGCAGAAGAATTACTAATTCGTTCAATTCCTCAAGCAATGAAAGAAACAAACAATGTATGTAGTTCAGTGAATGTTGGTTCAACTAAAACAGGGATTAATATGGATGCCGTTAAATTGATGGGAGAAATCATCAAAGAAACTGCTACATTAACTAAAGAAAATGATTCTATTGGTTGTGCTAAATTAGTAGTATTATGCAATGCACCTGATGATAATCCATTCATGGCTGGTGCTTATCATGGCGTTAGTGAAGCAGATGCTATTATTAATGTTGGAGTTAGTGGTCCTGGGGTTGTAAAAAATGCTATTGCTAAAGCAAAAGGAAAAGATTTTGGAGAACTTTGCGAAGTTATTAAGAAAACAGCTTTTAAAATTACTAGAGTTGGACAATTAGTAGCAATCGAAGCTTCTGAAAAGTTAAATGTTCCTTTTGGGATTATTGATTTATCATTAGCACCAACACCAGCTATCGGAGATAGTATTGCTGATTGTTTAGAAAACATGGGATTAGAAAGTGTTGGAGCTCCTGGAACAACAGCTGCTTTAGCTATTTTAAATGACCAAGTTAAAAAAGGTGGCGTTATGGCCTCATCTTATGTAGGTGGACTTTCAGGTGCATTTATTCCCGTTAGTGAAGATCAAGGGATGATTGATGCTGTACAAAGAGGCGCATTAACATTAGAGAAATTAGAAGCAATGACATGCGTTTGTTCAGTAGGTTTAGATATGATTGCAATTCCAGGAAAAACAACAAATAGTGTTATCTCAGGAATTATTGCAGACGAAATGGCAATTGGGATGATTAATCAAAAGACAACAGCTGTACGTATTATTCCTGTTATTGGTAAAGATGTAGGGGAAATCGTAGAATTTGGTGGATTACTAGGTTATGCACCAGTTATGCCAGTGAATAACTTTGAATGTAAAGAATTTATTAATCGTGGTGGAAGAATTCCAGCACCAATTCATAGTTTTAAAAACTAAGACGGACTATGTGCGTCTTTTTCATTATTGAAGGGAGAATGTTATGGATATACAATTAACTGTATTTGAACCATTATATATAGATGATCAAATAT
>JBKEBJ010000343.1:0-2202 GCA_047973105.1 Coprobacillaceae bacterium
ATTTTTAGAGAACCAGAAAAAAATGGTTTGTTAAAAGTATTAAAAGAACTTGGAATTGGATTGATTCCATTTGCACCTTTAGGGAAAGGCTTTTTAACTGGAACGGTAAACCCAACACAAACATTTGAAAAGACAGATACTAGAAGTAAACAACCTCGTTTTCAACCAGAAAATATGAAAGTAAATCAAGTGTTGATTGATATGATTAATGAAATTGCCCAAGATAAACAAGCAACGCCAGCCCAAATTGCACTTGCTTGGGTTATAGCACAAGGAGATAAAATAGTTCCTATTCCAGGTAGTACGAAGTTAGATCGCATCAAAGAAAATATAGCAGCTACTACTATTACTTTTACAAAAGAAGAAATGACCAAAATTAATGAAAAATTGGATAGTCTAAATTTGAAGGCATTAAGATGGGATCCAAACTCAGCGAATGCTAAAAGAGTAGGGAAATAAATCTATAACTAGGAAAAAACATATAATTATTGTTAAATATAATCATAAATAAATGAAGATAAGGAGACTAGAAAATTGGAATATATAATATTAAATAATGGTATAAAAATGCCTAAACTTGGCTTTGGAACAATCAATCAATTTGGTGATCAAATCACTAGTAATGTAAGTTATGCACTAAAAAATGGATACCAATTGATTGATACTGCTAATCGCTATGGAAATGAAGTAGAAGTTGGTAAAGGAATTAAACAATCAGGAATTGAAAGAGAGAATATATTTTTAGAAACAAAGCTGGGTCCTACACTATACTAAAATGACCAAGCAATTGATGATACATTAAAAAGACTAGGTGTAGATCATATAGATTTAATGGTGCTGCATCATCCAGTTAATAATTATATATATGCTTATAAAATGTTAGAAAAAGCATATAAAGAAGGTAAACTAAAAGCTATTGGTATATCTAATTTTCCAATAGAAAAAATACAGGAAATTCTAGATAATTGTGCGATTATTCCAGCTATCATGCAAGTAGAATGTCACCCTTATTATCCTGCTGAAGCAGTGAAATCATTCTGCGATGAACACGGTATTGCGTTACAATCATGGTTTCCATTAGGACACGGAAGTAATGATTTATTGAATGATACTGTACTAGTAACATTAGCTAAGAAATATAATAAATCAACTGCTCAAATCATTTTAAGATGGCATATACAAATGGGATTTGGATTAGTACCAGGAAGTACATCATTAGAGCACATTAAATCTAATGCAGAAATTTTTGATTTTACTTTAACCAAAGAGGACATGTCGATGATTGCCACAATTAATAGACATGAACCTTTCTATCACGCAACAAAAGAATCATTAGAAAAACTTGCAACTACTAAGTGTAATTTTGAAGAATAGGAGAAAAAGAATGGAATATAAAGTATTAAATAATGGATTACAAATACCAATACTAGGCTTTGGAGTATTTCAAGTACCAGATAAAAAAGAGTGTGCTGAATTGGTATATCAGGCAATAAAGGTGGGATATCGTTTAATTGATACTGCTGCTTCTTATACTAATGAAGATGCAGTTGGAGAAGGCGTTAAAAAAGCTATTCAAGAAGGCATCTGCAGTAGAGAAGATTTGTTTATTACTTCTAAAATGTGGGTACAAGATATGCAAAATTATGAAATGGCTAAAAAAGCAATTGATGCATCTATTGAAAAAAGTGGTTTAGAATACTTAGATTTATATTTATTACATCAAGCTATGGGTGACTATTTTGCAGCATGGAGAGCTATGGAAGATGCCTATCAGGAAGGTAAGCTAAAAGCAATTGGTGTTTCTAATTTTTATCCAAACATTTTAACTAATTTTTGTGAGGCAGTGACAATTAAACCGATGGTAAATCAAGTAGAGTTACATCCATATTTCACCCAAGAAGCAGCTTTAATTACAATGAAAGAATATAATGTTATTCCACAAGCATGGGCTCCCCTAGGAGGCGGAAGATATAATCCGTTTGAAGATGAAATATTAATTAACATTGCAATCAGATATCAAAAAACAGTCGCACAAGTGTTACTTAGATGGAATATTCAAAGAGGGGTTATTGTTATACCAAAATCAACACACGTAAACAGAATTACTGAGAATATTAATGTATTTGATTTCACACTTAATGAAGATGATATGAGTCAAATATCGCTATTTAATCAAGGGTATAGTGGTTCACGCATAAAACA
>JBKEBJ010000357.1:0-7973 GCA_047973105.1 Coprobacillaceae bacterium
TACCAATGACTGTTAGATAAGTCATTTATAATATACCAGGGAGTGAAAATCATGAATCCTAAAGCGAAAGCAGTTATTCTTGCAGGTGGAGATGGAAGTCGGATTTGGCCATATAGTGTTATTCGTAATAAAAGTATGATTCCGATATCTAATAAACCAATCATAGCACATACTGTGGAGGTACTTTTAGATTTAGAAGTAACACCAATTATCATTGTAGCAGATGCTTTTGTGGAAGAAATTAAACACTATTTTCGTTTGTATTCACAAGTAATCGTCAAACAAATCCCACGAGTAAGTGGAAGTGCTAAGACGTTATTAGAAGTGAAAGATGAAGTACAAGAAAAGTTTTACACTTTTTTTGGAGATTGTCTTGTTCAAAAAGAAGATATTATGCAATTGATAAAGCAAGAAACAATCTCAACTTCAATAACACAAACAAAGGATAATTCTAGAAATCATATAACTGTTTCTTACGATAATATGCAAATAATAGCTTTTAATGGACATCATCGAGGTAATGATGATTCTAGAATTCTATGTGCAGCGTTATTGAGTAGTGAAGTATTTAAGTATTTAGAAGTTAATGTTGGAAGATTTTTAAATACGAAAGTAGGTGTAGGTTCCCCCGATGAATGCTTCTTAGAGTCATCTTTACAAGATTTAGTAAATGATGGAACTGTTATAAAACCACTTGAAACAACATATCAAGCTTTTGATATTAATAAACCTTGGGATATATTGATTGCGAATCAATATGTAAATCAACTTTTATGTGAGAGAATAAAAAATTCAATCATTGATACATCAGTTCAAATTGATAAATCTGCTAGAATTGAAGGGCATGTCATAATAAAAAGAGGTTGTGTTATAGGTAAAAATGTTTGGATTCAAGGAAATGTTATAATTGATGAAGAATGTATTATAGAAAATGGTGCAATTATTGGAGAAAACACCTGTATTGGAAAACGTTGTAAAATTCAAAACTATGCTAAAATCGGTGCTAATTCTACTGTTGGTGACGATTGCATTATAGAACACTGTGCAGAATTTTTAAATGGAGTATTAATGTGTAAAACATATTTATATCATCATGGAGAATTTTATGGTATCTGTGGTGAGAATACGGATATTGGTGCAGGCACAGTATGTGGAACATTACGATTTGACGATGGTGAAACAATCCATGTTATTAATGGGCGTAAAGAAGTACCAGTAGGGTATGCTAATGCAACATACTTAGGTGATTATGTTCGAACTGGGGTCAATGTTATTTTTCAACCAGGAGTTATGGTAGGTGTATCAAGTGTAGTTGGGAGTGGAGTAATATTAAATCAGATAGTAAAAGATAGAAAGTTAATTTATGTTAATCAGGATTTAACAATTACAGATTGGAGTGAAGAAAAATATGGTTGGTAAAGAAATAGGAATATCAATATATCCAGATTTTTATAGACAAGAAGATTGTAAAAGAAAATTAGATTATGCAAAAGAGCTAGGATATACTCGAGTGTTTACATCTATTCAATTAGGAGATTTAGGATTTGAAAATGCGGGAATTGGAATTACTGATGGCTTCAAATTTTTGTTTAATTATGCAGTAGAAATAGGAATGATATGTCATGTTGATACAAATGATATAATGTTAAAGTATATTGGTGCAAGTCCATCAAATCTAAAACCATTAAAAGATTTGAATATACCAATATTACGACTAGACGGTGGATTTAATGATGATGAAGTTGTTGAAATGACGAATAATCCCTACGGCATTATAATAGAGGAAAATGCTTCTAACTACACGATTTTAAAAAAACGATTGAAGAAAGTTAAAGATTTTGGAAATATTAAACAATACTACGCTTGTCATAACTTTTTTCCAAGAAATGATACAGGATTGTCATTGGAGTTTGCATTAAATGCAGCTAAAATGTATAAAGATGAAGGTTGTAAAGTAGGTGTTTTCATCGGTTCATTATATTCACAAAATGATTTGAATGCAGTTGGACAATCTGTTCCTACAATTGAAGAACATCGCTATAAACCAGCTGATATTCAAGCGATGGAGTTATTTGCGACTGGAATGTTTGATTACATTATTTTTGGCGATAGTAACCCTCGAGAAGATGAGTTAGTTGCGGTCTCTAAAGTTATTGTACCAACAATTGATAGGCTAAATCCCCAACAAATAGAAGAAATGAATGCAGATGAATTAGAAATGTTATCCAAATTATATTGCATTGATTTACCAGTGTACTTTGAAAACATTGATAAAAAAACAATTGACTTATTAGAAGAAATAGTACATATTAATCGTTTTGATTTGGCACAAAAAGTAATACGTTCTACCATTACAAGAGGAATGATATTGATGGATACGTATCAAACTATCTATCGCTCTAAGTATGCAATTACTATAGATAACATCAATTCAAATCGTTATGGAGGAGAACTTCAAATTATGTTAGCGGATTTACCAAGCGCAAAATATGCGAATGTTATTGGATATGTAAAGCCATATGCTTATGATTTATGTGAGATGATTAAGGAATACCCAGTAGTTTTTAGGTTACGTGCAAAATAGAGGAGGTATTATGAAAGATTTTCATACAAAGGTTATTGATATATTAAATCAAATTCATCAAGAGGAAGAATCAAAAATAGAAAATATATGTCATTGGATTGTTGAAAAAAAGAAACAAGGTGGAACATTTTATGTTATTGGTACAGGGCATTCACATATGGTTGCCGAAGAATTTTATGCTCGAGCTGGTGGGTTAGCGAATATTCAAATGATTGCCCCATTAGAATTAACATTGAGTGAACATCCTAAAAAATCAACATATATTGAAAGAGTTGCAGATTATGCAGGAGTTATTACAAAAATATATGATTTTACAGATAAAGATATTATTATGATTTGTTCTAATTCAGGACGAAACCAAATGCCAATAGAATTCGCTATTCGTTGCAAAGCGATGGGGGTAACGACTATTGCCTTAACCAACTTCAAGCATTCTTCTTTTGTGGAATCTAGACATGCTTCTGGAAAACGATTATTTGAAGTTTGTGACACATACATTGATAATCATGGAGAAATTGGGGATGCAATGATGCAAATAGAAGGAGTTAAAGGTTTGATGGGTGCAACATCTTCAATTACGGGTGTATATATTGCTCAAATAATGAATCAATATATTGCAGAAAAAATGGTTGCCGAAGAAATGGAAGTCCCTGTATTTGTTAGTTCAAATTTAAATGAAGGTGATAAGTGGAACCAAAAATTAATGGAAAAATATTACCATGTTAAATAATAAGACTGGATATATGTTAAAGCATATATCTTTTTTTATCTGTTTTATTCAAAAGCATGTTTTATTATTAAAGGCATATGCTTTTAATAATAAAAGTCTTTGTTTTTATCTAAACATGTGCTATTCTGTAGATATAGATAGAATAGAAAGGAGAAAAAATGAAAATTATTGTTACAAAGGATTACGAAGAATTAGGTAAGGTTTCCGCAGAAATAGTATTAGGGATAATGCATCAACCTGGTATAGTAAATATCGCACCTACAACTGGAACTACACCAGATGCATTGTATAGAAATCTAATTCCAAGAATTAAAGATAAGGAATATTTCAAACATGTTAATTATTATAGTTTTGATGAAACTCCTTATCGACTTTCTAAACAGGAAGGAAGAATTATCGCAAATTTACGAAATATGTTATTGATCCCAGCAAATATTGCTGAAGAACAAATACATCCTTTAACAGAAAATAACTATTTAAGTCGTGACGAAGAGTTAGAACAACTTGGGAACTTAGATTTGGTTATATTAGGTTTAGGATGGGATGGACATTTCTGTTGTAATTTCCCAGGTTACGCTAAGTTTTCACAAAAAACAGTAGCGATTCCTATGGAAGGCAAACTTTTAGAGATGTACAAGCAAGTATATCAAGATCCTAATGAGATACCAGATTTTTTAGTAACCATGGGAGCTTCTGCGATTATGAATGCTAAGCGCTTGTTATTAATGGTTAATGGAGAGAAAAAAGCTGGAATATTACGAGAGATGTTATATGGAGAAATTAATGAGTTAGTGCCTGCCTCAATATTAAGAACGCATCCTAATATCACTATTGTCGTTGACGAGGCTGCGGCATCTAAGCTATAATAAGGGAGAAGAAAAATGAGTAAAAAACTTGAACATTTTATGGAAACAAAAGTTCTGAATTTTGCGAACAAATTGGCTTCACAAAGACATTTATCAGCTATTAAAGATGGAATCATGTTTACTATTCCTTTTTTAATTATTGGTTCAGTGTTTTTAATTATTGCTAATTTTCCTGTAGATGGATATTTAGAATATTTAAAAACAGATGCTACAGGAATTCTAATAAAGAAGTGGTTAACATATCCTGTTACTGCAACATTTGATATGATTGCTATTATTTCTTTAATGGGGATTTCTTATAATTTAGCGAAATCATATCGTATTAATACGATTATATCAGTTTGTATTTCAATGATTAGTTATGTATTAGTAACACCTTTATTTCATACATTAGGAGATACAACATTGGTTGCTATTTCGACGAAATATTTGGGGAGTCAAGGTTTATTTGTTGCGATTTTAATATCTATATTTGCGGTGGAAATGTATCGTTTGATTACAGATAAAGATATTATTATAAAAATGCCTGAAGGCGTACCAGAAGCTGTTTCAAAAAGTTTTGCTTCATTAATTCCAGCAGGAATTATTATTAGTATTTTATTAGTTGTAAAAGTAGGGTTAGAACAAACAGCATTTGGTGACATACATAATGTCATTGCATCATTATTAACACAGCCTTTAACACAATTAAGTGGTACTTTCTGGGGTGCTATCGCTATTATTTTAATTATGCAAATTTTATGGTGTTGTGGTATACATGGGGCATCTATTGTTTGGGGAGTTATGTTACCTGTATTGAACGTTATGATGGATGCCAATCGTATTGCCTTTGAATCTGGACAAGCAATACCAAATATTCTAACGAAAGAATGGTTTAATGTGTTTGTTATGATTGGAGGTTCTGGTGGTACTTTAGGACTTGTCTTTTTAATGGCTTTCTTTGCTAAGAGTAATCAGTTAAAGAAAGTAGGGCGATTATCTATAGGTCCAGCAATCTTCAATGTTAACGAACCAGTATTATTTGGACTACCGATTGTAATGAATCCTATGTTAATGATTCCGTTCATTGTTGGTCCAGTAGTTGTAACAGCAATAACATATGCTGCCATGCAATTTGATTTAGTTGCAAGAGTGGTTACAGTTGTGCCATTTACTGTCCCATTAGGATTAGGTGGTTTTATATTAACAAGGGGGGATGTTATCGGGTGCTATTCTTCAAATCATAAATCTTATCATTTTAACAGCTATATATTATCCGTTCTTCAAAGTTTATGATAAAAAACTAGTAGTTGAAGAAGGGAAGTAAGTCACTATATTAGGAGGAATCTATGGAAAAGTATCGATCAATTGCTACTGCTATTGAACAAAAAATCATTTCTGTAGAATATAAACCAGGAGAAATGTTGCCAGATCAAAATCAATTGGCTAAGGAGTATAAGACTGCTAGAGTAACTATTCAAAAAGCAGTAAAAATATTAATTAGGGAAGGATTGATTTATAGTAAAAGAGGATCTGGAACATATGTTAAAAAGAATGTTATGATGAATAGTCGTTCATTTCATAGTGATGGAACAGTAGGTACCTCAAAACGTATAGATGCTACTCAAAATATAGTTACAAAAGTAATTAGTTATGATGTTCGATTTCCTACAGAAAAAGAAAGTGAAATATTAATGATTGGTGTAGAACAACCTATTTATGATATTATAAGATTGCGTATTGTCGATGAAGAACCATTAAAGTTAGAACATACTATATTACCTGTAGAAGTAGTTCCGAATCTTACTAAAGAGATATTACTACAATCCATTTATGATTATCTTATTAATGAATTGAAATTACATCCAAGCGGAGCGAGTCGAGTAATTAGAGCATCTAAATCAACAGACTTAGATAAAGAATGTTTAAAAAGTGATATACATGACCCTATTTTAGAAGTAGAACAAATTGTATATTTAGAAAATGGGACACCAATTGAATATTCTACTTCTAGAAGTAGATATGATGCAGTAGAGTATATATTGCATAATGCAGAATTATAATATAAAAGCTAAGATTTAGGTTCTTTCTAATCTTAGTTTTTTCTATGGTTTATGTTATATTTTATCGTCCATACTTAGGTAGAGGTGATGAAATGCAATTATTGCTTATTCTTGCAAGTATGATTTGGGGAATAAATATTGTTGTGATGAAAGTAATTATGGAAAGTTTACCAATGTATTTAGTCGCTGGTGTTCGAGTCATATGTTCAGCGATTATTGTTGGAGTGTTACTAATGATTAAAAAAAGTTTTAAAAAGCTTTCTTTACGACAATTAGGAGTTGTGTTACTAATTTCCTTTTTTAATGTAAGCCTGAATTTTTATTTATCATTTACTGGTATTCATTTATTGAAAGGCTCATCAACAGCACTAATCAATGCTTTGAATCCTGTTATCACTTGTGTCTTTTCATGTGTGATTTTAAAGCAATCTTTTTGTCGAAAAACTTGGATAGGAGTGTTTTTATCATTTTTAGGGTTTATGCTTTCTATTCGTTTTGATTTATCACAATTAACTACTGGAACGTGGTTTTTATTAGCTTCTTTAGCTTCGTATTCTTTTTCTACTATTTTGGTTAAGAAAAAAGGAGAGGATATTCCATCTTTAGTGATTTCCTTTTATTCTTTATTATTTGGTGCAATCCAATTATTAATATTAAGTTATTTTAAAGAAGGATTACCAATTGGGTTGTTTGTTTCTTTATCTTTACAAGATATACTACTATTTCTTGGGTTTTCTATTTGTGGTTTTGCTTTTATCCAATCAATTCATTTATTAGCAGTAGATAAAATTGGTCCGATGTCAACAAGTTTTTATTTAAATTTAAATCCAATATTTACATACCTAGCATCTATTATTTTTTTAAAAGAATCAATTGATATGTTTCAAATTATTGGATTTTGTATTATCTTATGTAGTTTATTTATTGCAAGAGAAAAAAGGGAATTATGAATGGTCATAACTCCTTTTTTATTTATAATGTTTTATTAATGCTTGTGTTCCTAAATCCCCATAGCCATTGTCTTCTAAATCTTGATACATGGATAAAACAGTATTTAAAATAGTTAAGTCAATGTTTTGCTTAGATGCTTGTTCTTTGGCAATCTTCATATCTTTAATATAATGTTTAATATAAAAACCTGGATCAAAATCATCAATCATCATTTTAGGAGCCATGTTTGTCATTTGCCAACTACCAGCAGCACCATTAGAAATGCAATCTAACATTGTTTGGCTATCCAAACCAACACTTTTTGCATAAGTTAGTGCTTCACAAACGCCAGATATAGCACCAGCTAAAGCTATTTGATTGGTCATTTTGGTATGTTGTCCAAATCCAGCAGGCCCAACATAATTAATAGTACTTCCTAATATTTTTAAAATAGGTAAAACATTTTGATAAATATCTTCATCACCACCAACCATAATCGATAAAGTAGCGTTTTTTGCTCCAATATCACCACCAGATACTGGGCAATCTAAACTATATTTATGATTTATTAGCGCTTTGTTATAAATATCTTGAGCTAACTTTGGTGATGAGGTTGTAAAATCAATAAAAATGGTTCCTTCTTTACTATTGTCTAAAATACCATCTGACGAAAGATATACTTCTTCAACGTCTTGAGGGAATCCAACCATTGTCATTACAATATCCGCATTCTTTATACAATCTATAATATTATCATGCCAAATAATAGAATTGTTTAATATATCAACTACTTTATTTTTTGTTCTAGTGTCTATGGTAAT
>JBKEBJ010000373.1:0-3723 GCA_047973105.1 Coprobacillaceae bacterium
GTGATTGCGACAATATTTCTATCCTCATGCATATGTTTTTCTACATGATTAGAAATATATTTTGACCAACTAATATAACCATCTTTTTCTGTGATTAATGATTTTCCAGTAGAAATATCAAAAGGTGCTATTCCATGCCATTTGCCACAAGCATCTGTTTCTGCACAATCATAACCTTTACCTTTAGTTGTTACAATATGCACAACAACACTTTCTGTAGAATCTTTAGCTAATTGTAATACTCTAAATAACTCATCAAAATCATGCCCATCAACAGGTCCTAGATATTCAATACCAAATTCACTAAATATTGATTTTTTTATTACACCACGTTTAATAAAATCTTTCATTCTTTTAGTTGTTTGAAATATTTTATTACGTATTTTTCCACCAGATAATAAATGGCGATATTCTTCTTTTAAATTGTTGTAGGTTTTACTCAAACGTAAATCTCCTAAAAAATTCCCAAAACCACCAACACTTTTTCCAATAGCCATTTGATTATCATTTAAAATAATAATGACTTTATTATTTGTTGAACCCAAATGATTTAAGGCCTCTAATGAAGGCCCACCAACCATCGCAGCGTCTCCAATAACTGGAATCACATCAAATGATTGATGATCTAAATCACGACTAACGGCCATCGCTACTGCTGCACTTAGTGCTGTAGAAGAATGTCCTGCTTCCCAGACATCATGTTCACTTTCACATGTTTTTTGAAATCCAGATAAACCATCTGTTTTTCTTAATGTATCAAAAGCATTGGCTCTGCCAGTTAATATTTTATGAATATACGATTGATGTCCTACATCAAAAAATATTTTATCTTTTGGTGAATCAAATATATAATGTAAAGCAATCGTTAACTCAACAATTCCTAGATTACTTGATAAATGTCCACCTGTTTTAGAAAGAGAAGCAATTAAAAAAGAACGAATTTCCTTAGCTAATCCCTCTAACTCAGTTATTGACAATGTATTTAAAAATGTTGGATCTTTAATATCCCTAATATCCATTTAACTCACTCTTTTCTTTAATGACTCCACTAACCCTAAAATTAAACCATGGTTTATTCTCAAACTATATAAAGAACTAACAGCATTCGTAAATAGTTCCTCTACTCTTTTTTGTGATTGTTCAATTCCTAATAAAGAAACATACGTTGATTTTTGACTATCTGCATCACTTCCAATATTCTTCCCTAATATTTCACTGTTACTTGTAACATCCAAAATATCATCCTGAATTTGAAATGCTAAACCAATATCCTTCCCAATTTGTGTCCAAGTGTTTACATCTTCTTTAGACACAATAATAGCACCTAATGCTAGAGAAACACTAATTAATTCTCCAGTTTTATAATTATGAATTTCTTCTAATTGCTTACAATTCGCTATTTCTTTTTCATATTTCATATCTAATTGTTGACCATAAATCATACCTTGTAAACCACTTGCTTTAAATAAAGCAGATAATATTTCAATTTTTAATTCTGACTCTAATTTCATACGTAAAATAACATTCATTGCTTCATTTAATAAACTATCACCAGCTAAAATAGCAGTAGCTTCATCAAATCGTTTATGACATGTAGGCATTCCACGGCGTAAATCATCGTTATCCATGCCTGGTAAATCATCATGTATTAGTGAATAGGTATGAATCATTTCAATAGCACAAGCAATATCCAGATATGGATGATAGTCTTTATCATAACTACGAATAGCATTAATAAATAATAAAGGTCTAATTCTTTTTCCACCAGCTAATAAAGAATACATCATTGCTTGTTTTACATTACTATCTTTATACTCTTTAATGATCTCTAATAAACGTTGATTTATTTCCGTTATTATTTTTTCCATATTTATTCCTCAAATGGCAAGTCTTCTAATGTATCGTCAACTAATATTTTTGCGACTTTATTCTCAATTGTTTGTAATTTATCACTACATAATTTTGTTAATGTGATTCCTTCTTGAAATAACTCTACACTATTTTCTAAAGAAGTTTGATTATTTTCTAATAATTTTATAATTTCTTCTAGGCGATTCATCGATTCTTCAAATGTTTTCTTTTCCATTATAATTCTCCTTATTTTACTATTGCTTTTATTTTTCCATCTTTGAATTTAATAGTTATTTCATCATTTGTTTGTACTTGTTCTTTAGAAACAATGACTTCATCTTGGTTAGTAACTATAGCATAACCACGTTCTAATGTCTTTAAAGGACTTAAAGTATTTAAACGACTTAATAAATTAAAAAACTTTTCTTGATTATTTTTATATTTATATGAAAAACTACTGTCTAGTTGTTTTTCATATTGATTGATTTTATTTCTTTGATTCACTACAAATAAATTTGTTTGGAATTTAAACTTCTGTAATAAGGTATCTGCATATTGTTTTTTTAATGCTAATGTCCTATTAAAAGTATTGTTCATTTGTTCTTCTAAAAATAATATTCTAGCTTTTTTATCTTCAAATAGTTTATCAGGATTTTTGAACAAGTAGAAAGATTGATGTTTTTCTAACCTTTCTCTATGTATATGCACCTTTTGTTTCATTAATGTTTGTAATGTGTAAGTTGTATTTGAGATAGTTTGTTGTAAATCCTGTAAATCTGGAGTAGCTAATGTAGCTGCAGCCGTTGGTGTAGCTGCTCTTGCATCTGCAACGAAATCACAAATAGTAAAATCTACTTCATGTCCTACTCCACTAATAATCGGAGTTTGACAATTAGCAATGGTTCGTGCTAATTGTTCCTCATTAAAGTTCCATAAATCTTCTAAGGAACCTCCCCCACGAGCTATTAGTATTGTTGAGAATTTCAAACTATCAACATAAGTCAATGTTTCAACAATCTCTTTATATGCGTCTTTCCCTTGTACTGGAACAGGGAAAACAACTACTCTTACAACTGGAAATCGCAAATGAATAGTACGAATAATATCCATTAAGGCAGCACTTTTATTAGCACTTAATACAGCAATCTTACTAGGATACTTAGGAATTCGTTTTTTTCTTTGCTCATCAAAAAGACCTTCTGATGAAAGTTTCTTTTTCAACATTTCAAACTGTAAAAAAAGATTCCCAATACCATCTTGTTCCACTGTATTTACATATAATTGATAAGTGCCAGCTATATCATAAACAGATACACTTGCTTCAATCAAAACTTTCATTCCATTCTCAATAGCGAAAGGAACTTTAGATGCCTTCGAAGAAAACATAACTGCGTTAATTCTCGAATTTTCATCTATTAATGTAAAATATAAATGACCAGAACTATGATGTTTAAAATTAGAAATCTCACCTTTGATTAGGATTCTTTGTAATTGTGAATCTTGATCAATTTTTGATTTTATATACTTATTTAGTGCGGATACTGTTAAATATCGTTTTTCCATTAATCTACCTTGTTTAATATTCCATTAATAAATTTATAAGAAGCATCATCACAGTATTTTTTACTTAATTCTACTGCTTCATTAATAACAACTTTCTTATCCAATTTCTCATCCACTAGTTCACAAGTAGATACTAATAAAATAGACAACTCCATTTTTGATATACGATCAATTGTCCAATCTTTTTTTAGTAATGGAATTAATTTTTCCTTATAAAGATCAATGTTTTCAATAATTTTTAATATAAAAGATAAACAATATGAATACTCATCTTTATCTTTTATAAAACTTTCATCACTATTTAAGTAC
>JBKEBJ010000484.1:0-2063 GCA_047973105.1 Coprobacillaceae bacterium
AATTATTTCTCCTCCATTATTGATAATTTCCTCAGCTCTTAGTATGGCTTTATCAAAATTGTGAAGGCTAATCTTGGATATAAAAATCTTTTCATTTTATTCCCCTCCAGTAGTTAGTACTGTTAGAGTTTCTGAAATATTTTTGAACATTTGTTCTGTTGATTTATTACCACGATAGATTTGATGAAATACTTGGCCATCTTTAATAAATAGTACTCTATTAGCGTGCGATGCCACTTTAATACTATGAGTAACCATAACAATCGTTTGTCCTTCACTATTGATAGAAGAGAATAAATCTAACAATTGTTCTGCAGATTTTGAATCTAATGCTCCAGTTGGTTCGTCAGCTAATACTAATTTAGGATTCGTTATTAGCGCTCTAGCTACTGCAGCACGTTGTTTTTGTCCATCAGATACTTCATATGGGTATTTATCTAAAATAGCAGATATGCCTAATTTTTTAGCTAATGGAGCTAACTGAGCTTTCATTTCAGGATATGCTTTCTTGGATAATACTAATGGTAAGAAAATATTATCTTTTAATGAGAAAGTATCTAATAGATTAAAGTCTTGAAATACAAAACCAAAATTGTCACGTCTAAATGCAGAAATCTCTTTTTCTTTAATTGTTGTAATATCTTTACCACCTAATAACACTTCACCTTGTGTGGGTTTATCAAGAGATGCAAGAATATTTAATAGTGTTGTTTTACCAGAACCTGATTCCCCCATGATAGCTACATATTCACCTTCTTCAACACTAAATGAAACATTTGTTAGTGCTTGGACAGATTGCCCACTAAATCTTGTTGTGTAAACTTTTTTAATACTTTTAACATCGAGTAATGCCATAATTTATACCTCCTATCATTACAGCTTAAGTATAATAAAAGCTAAAATGTTCTACCATAACTTTATCTTACATTTTAGCTTTTAAACCTTACATTGTTGTAAGGTACTATTCAAATATAATATTACTTTGTTCTAGATTGATTTTAACCTTAGTTCCTACGCCAATAGTAGATTCAATAGAAATATCATGTTGTAAATTAGTTATAATTTTTTTACACAGATATAAACCAATCCCAGTTGATCTTTTATTCATTCGTCCATTATAGCCAGTAAATCCACGCTCAAATACTCTTGGTAAATCCTCTTTTTGAATCCCTATACCAGTATCTTCAATAACTAATGTCCTAGGAGAATTAATATCCATATATATATAGTAATGGTACCTGAATTAGTATATTTTAAACTATTTGTTAGAATTTGTTCAATAACTAGACGAAACCATTTAGCATCTGTTATAACATGCGTGTTAACTGGTTTATATTGTAAACTTATTTTTTTATGAATAAAGAACGAAGCTTGTTTCTTTATCGAATCTTGTAATATTTTATCCAAATCATATTCCTTAATTACTAAATCAGAAGACATACTTTCTAATCGTAAATATTGTAATACCATTTCTACATATTGTTCAATTCTCTGTAATTCTAAAAGTTTATCATTATTATATTGTTCAGTATCTAATAATATTTTCATCGCAGATATAGGGGTTTTGATTTGATGAATCCATAATGAATAATAGTCAAATAATTCTTGTTGATAATTATTATGAGAATTAATAGCCATTTGATGTTTTTTTAATAATGTATGTAATAAATCTTGGTAATCTTTTTCTATAAGGGAAGAGGGGCTAGGTAAATCATCTAAAGATATATCAATATGATTTTCAATATGTTTTAGCTTTTTATGCTTTTGATAATAAAAATGGAAATGAATAAAACAGATAACTAATAATATAAAATAAGTAATGATAAAGGTGTATAATATAGCACTCATTGAATAATTATATAAGTATGCCATAAAACTATATAATGATGTAAAAAGCACAAGCGCAATGATAACTTTTTTTAAATGATATAAGTATTGTAAAAAGATAGTAAATATATTTTTTCTCATTATGTTATTAGATATCCAATGCCTTTTGTTGTAGTAAAAAAATCTTTAAGTCCTATAGTCTCTAACTTTGTACGTCATCTTGTAACAGTCACTGT
>JBKEBJ010000488.1:0-3920 GCA_047973105.1 Coprobacillaceae bacterium
AAGTTTGAATTTCAAAACATCTAAGGAAAAAGAAAAACCATCTATTATCTTTAGTGATGCAGATATTAAATCAACTAGTGCTAAAGTAAAAGCATCATTATATGATGTTGATGATACGGCAATTATCACAAGTGTATTAAAAGGAAAAATAAAATTACAAAAATTAGATAGTGGAAATTATGTAGATGTTGAAGGTAGTGAACAAGAACTTACAAGTATTAGTCAATTGCAAAATGTAGAATTATCTTATACTCAATTAACATCTAATATGAATTACCGAATTGTAGTGGAATCTTATTATACACTAACTACTTCAGAGAACATGGTTTTTGAAGTAATTGGTCAATACGATTTTACAACATCACAAGTAGATCCGGTTGCAGCAGTATTAACAGTGATTGAATATGATACGATTACAAATAGTGCGAAAGTAAATATTACATTTACTACAAATAACAATACTTTAATGTCTGGTAATTTACAGTTAGTTAATAGTACAACTGGTGCATTAGTTGGAAATCCAATCGTTTTAACAAGCACAGACTTTGAAACATTATCTGAAAGTACTGGAATGGACTTCGTTTTTGATAGTTCTACTATTGGGGTGAATTTAGCCTCTAATACGGAATATAAAGTACAATTTACCTCTGTATTAGACGATGGTGCTAACGCAGTTAATGTAAATGTTGATGATAACTCGGTATTTACACGTAAACAAATTGTTCAAGCAGATACGGTACTTACTACTTTATCTAATGATATGGAATTATCTGCAATTATTGGAAGAGCACCAAATGAAGTTTTTGTAGATACAGATAAAAGTATTACAAAGATAGAATATAGTATTTATAATGTTGAAGATTTAGATACAGCTTTAAAAACAGTTGTTGTAAACAATGTTGATAAATATAAAGAAGAAGTAGTATTTGATTTAACAGATGCAGAACTTGGAAAAGGAAATAGTTATATTGTAAAAGCTGTTGTCTCTTATAATGATAATTATGATGATGACACTTTAGAATTACAATCAACGCAACAAGATGCAGAGAGAGAATTACCAACAGTAAAATATGAGTTTATATCAAAAGATAGTACACAAACAGTTATTAAAGTACATGTTACTGATGATGATGGAAGTATCGTTGCTGGTTCATTAACTTTAAAAACAGATACTGGAGATAATGCATTAACAGTAGGTGATAATACTATTACTGTTACAGGTAATCCAACTTCATTTGTAACAGAAGCAGATATTCAACAATTAGAAGGAAATGTAGTTCCAAGTACACAACTACAAACAGCTTCATTATTGAATACAAAAAATGAAGAAGCAGAATTAGAAAGTGGATTAACTTATAAACATAGTGTAAAAGGAATTGAATTTAATTTCGCTAATATAAGTACTTTCACAAAGAACAGTTCATTATATACAAACTATAAAATTGTAGAAGATGATAGTGGTGAAATAGTTTTAGAGAAAAAATTATCAGGAACATCACAATTCACAAAACAAACCATCTCTTTACCAACTGACGAATTATTATTTGATAATACGTATGACCTTTCTACAGAAGGAGAAGTATATTATACAAAACATGAAGTAAATAATAACTTCAATAGTATTGTTACTTTAGCCCTTTCTGATAATAGTAAGTATGTTGGCTTAAGTGGAAATGCAACAAGTTTATATAGTTCAGTGGTTAGCGCAAGTGCCTATGAAATTATTGGCGGAAGCTATAACGCTAGTACAGGTAGTGTGACTGGTGCTAAGTTGAAAAATGTTAGAACTGGCAATTATTTAAATACAGATATGGGACGTGTAGTAGAAAACACTTCTAGCAGCGCAAGTATTGATTTCACATTACAAGATAATGGTTCGTATACTTTATCTATTAATGGACAATATACAAATCTTACAAGTGGAGCTTTAGTGATTGATGAACAAAATGCATCAAAAATTAATGTATATCAAGTTACTAATATTACTTTTGACAACCAAGAAACAATTACTACTGATCCTTTATTAGCACCAACAGTTACAGTAACTAACTTCCAAATTTATGATGGAAGTATTGACTTCAATTATTCATTTACTGATGCTGATGGAACATTATTGTGGGATAGTTTAAATAATGTATATGACGCAAAGATTATTGTAAGGGATACATCAGATAATAGTGAAGTTGCATCAGTGAATATTGAGTATCTATCAAAAAATGGAAATGTAATAGATACGTTAGTTTCGAATACCCAATATACAATCGAAATTGTAGGTAAATATAATTTGAAAGATGGTCAAGGAGATCATGAAGAAGTATTCTATACAAATACTTTTAGAACGCAAGTCATTTTACCAACGGCTACAGCATCTGAATATACATGGAATAATAATCCATGTGGTATCGTTGGAACTAATGGAAAATTAACATACTCAGATAGTGGAAACGTAGGTACAAACGTTAAATATGTATGGTACAAAAAACCATCTGGAAGCTATGATTTAACAAACTTAGATCAAATGCGACAAGTATTAAGCAGTAATGAGGGGTTAAAAGGCTCTACATTTACGTTTGATATTACGGATAATCCTTCAAATGAAGTAGTTAGTTTACCAATGTTTGGTGGACCAGGATTCGCAAATCGTAAGTATGAAATTGGAAATTATTTAATTGCAGCTTATATAGAAACTTCATTATCTGATACACCTGAAGTATTGGTTAATGTTGGTCAAATCAATATCACTGCTCCAACTTTAAATGAAGCAACTTTATCAAGTATTAGTCGTACAGAGACAAGTGCAACATATCAATTCTCATATACTGATCCTAATGGTGTATTAGGTTGTACAAATAAACAATTTGAAGTAGCGCTATATAAAGTTGTTGGAAGTACAAAAACTTTAGTAGATAATACTACACAACAATATACTAGAAATACAGAAACAGGATATGTTGATTTACCATTTACAGGTTTAGAGCCAAATACAACATATGAAGTTGTATTTGCGGCAACAAGTTATAATAATTTAACAACTATTGGTAGAAAAGAATATAAAGCAACATTTACAACATTAAATCAATTTGTAATTTCATCTGCACCAGTAATGGAAGTGAATGGAACAAATGTAAATGTAACGGTTAATAATCTAAATCATAATAGTTCAACATTGAATGATATAAAAATAAATCTATATTATTGGACTAGTCAAGCCGATATGAGTGCTGGAAATCCAGCTAATGTAATAACTAATACAATAGCTATTCCTGGAAGTTTTCCAACTAACTTATCAACTTCATTCACAATCAGTCAGACCGGTTACTACTATGCAGAAATTGTAGTAGATTACACAAAAGATGATGGTGGTGGAAATGATCAATATAAATTACGAAGTGATTTCATATACCCAGTTACTCTTTCAGCACGTAGTTTAAGTATTACAAAAGAGGAAAATACGCTTACATTTAATGATATTGATTCGGATATTACTAAACTAGAAGTTATTGATCAAGATGGAACAACGATTGAAACGATAGAAGTTTCTGAAAATACTGCAAGTGTTACTATTCCAAAAGAAACAAGAGATATTAGAGTAGACGCTATTGATGTAAATGAAGAAGTAGAAAGTGTATATTATGCTGAAGATGTAAACCAAGCAATTTATGTAGTAGAACATGAAGGGGAATTAAAATTAGTATCATCAGACTTTATGAGTGATGAAACAGTTGTAAGTATTAAAGTAACTGAAAACTTAGGATTCTTAGATTCCTTTGTATCTTTCTTTACAGGAGATAATATTCATACAACTGAGACAAAGTTAAAATCACTAAATGAAGGAATTGTTCTTCCATATAGTATAGAGGATGATATTGAAATAGAAGTAACAGATAAAGATGGCAACAATTATGTCGTAGTATGGAGGA
>JBKEBJ010000489.1:0-8899 GCA_047973105.1 Coprobacillaceae bacterium
AGAATACATATTCTCGTTTAATAACTCCAATGAGTTTTTATAATATGATTTTAATGATTCAAAACTTCGAGCATAACTAGTATGATGATATGCATATACTTTTCTTTCATCTAGAACATGAGCTAACGTATCTTTAATACTAAAGAATGCACTCGTCCTTTTAGCCTGTATTAATAATTTTAATAATATTCTTGTATTAATGATATATGTTTCCAAAGAGATATCACATTCATTCTTAACCCCTTTATTTGTATCTATAGCTTCCACTATATCATCTTTAATTTGTAATACTTGGTTACCTAAATAACTTGTGTCGGCATTTATTATATGCTGGTATACCATTGTAATATCTGCATTATTTCTTCTATGTATTTCTATTATTTCACTGTAATCTAGTGTGGTAATAATATGCGCAGGGGCAATAACTACAATATCTGAATTTGTTTTTTCAAGAAAAGCAATGTTCTCTATTAAGTTATGAACATCATGATTATATTTAACATCACGGCTATATTTTTCATCATATAATAAGGAAACACCACCTGTCTTAGAATTGAAATTCCAAGAATGTCCATCGCCAATATGTTTGAACAATGATCTTGGTTTCTCTTTTATTAAGACACCTACGGCATCTATTCCTGAATTTGATAAATTTGATAACGCAAAATCAATGAGACCATATCTTCCTAAGAAGTTAACAGAAGCCACTGGTCTATTTTCTGTCAAATTTTGAAATTGTATGTCAGAATGCAAATTAACTAATCCAATTACTTTTTTCATCTATCTTCCACCTCTCCACTTACTAGTTTTACTGTTTTTCCATCCTTATTAATACATTCATTTGATGAAATCACTTGCCTTTCATTGATAATACTTTTATAAATTTCTGCGCCTTCCTCTACAATGACTCCTGGCATTAATACTGAATCAATAACTTTTGCATTTTTGGCAACTCTCACCCCATGGAATAAAACAGAACCTTCTATTTCCCCATGAACATAACAACCTTCAGTTATTAAGGAATTTCTTATTTCTGCATCTTCACCAATAATCTGTGGGTTGTCTAAAGTATCCTCAGTATAAATTTTCCATTCTTTTTTCTTATTGTATAAATCTAATTTTGTATCATGTAATAAATCCATATTTGCTTGCCATAAGCTTTCTACAGTCCCTACATCTTTCCAATAACCATCAAATTCATAGGTATATAATTTTTTATCATCTTCTAATAATCTAGGAATAATATCCATTCCAAAATCATGATGACTATCTTCTTTCTTTGCATCTTCTATTAGGTATTTACGTAGAGATGGATAACTAAATATATAAATCCCCATGGAAGCTAATGTTGATTTAGGATTTTTTGGTTTTTCTTCAAATTCATAAATACTCCCATCTGGATTTGTATTCATAATACCAAAACGAGATGCCTCTTCCAAAGTCACATTTAATACAGCGATAGTTGCATCTGCTCCCTTTTGTTTATGTTTCTCTAACATATCATTATAATCCATTTTATAGATATGATCTCCAGATAATACTAAAACATATTCTGGATCATACTGGTCAATAAAATCAATATTTTGGTAGATTGCATCCGCTGTTCCTCTATACCATGTAGCACCAACTTCATTTCTCTCTCTTGCTGGTAAAATAACAGCTGCTGAATGTGTTCCATCTAATCCCCACTTTGTACCAGCTCCAATATACGTTCCTAACAATACTGATTCATACTGTGTTAAAACTCCTACTACATCTATCCCAGAATTCGCACAATTGCTTAAAGGGAAATCAATAATACGATACTTTCCTCCAAAATATACTGCTGGTTTGGCGATGGTTTCTGTTAGTGATTCTAACCTCGTTCCTCTACCACCAGCTAGTATCATAGACACTATTTCTTTTTTCATGTATTTCCTCCTTATATAACAAACCACATCATTTTGTGTTAACAATATTTGTTTTCTATATTACTATTCCTTTTCTTACAAGTATTTAAACGTTTTGTTTCATATAAAAAGAGTTAATTACATTTTTGTTTGTAATTAACTCTTTAATGATATTATATTTTATAACTTTCTGGGTCTTCAAATCTATTAACCATAGAAGTTAAACTTCTTTCATAACTATCACTAAATGGATTCCCCATAAAATAGATATTGTTTTTTATATTCTCTTTTTCTTTAGTATCTACAACTGTTGATACTGTTTGGGAAGTATTTAAAGTATTGTCTAGAAGTATATTAATACTATTTTCTTCTATACAATTATCCATAAGTATATAATGATTAGCTAATGATAGAGCATACTCTAACTCATTTTTACAAGTATCTAAATATAACTGTTGATTAATAATAGCTACATGAAAATCTTTCAGTTCTAAATCTAATGCAAGTTCATTAATTAGAACGATATCCAATGTAGATGCAATAATAACAACATTTCTTTCATTTTTATGAATATCTAGTTCGCTCACTTGAAATACTCTTTGTAATAATCCTCTTACAATATTATATTCTGTAATTAGGCTTGTATGACTTGCGGAATATTTTTTAATCTTAGCATGCCCTCTTACATCTATTGCTTTTAAAGCTTGGGTTATTTCAAAATAACGATCTATTACATTCTGTTTAGAAATATCATTTGATATACTATTAATGCTGTAATATTGATAATTTACATAGGGTAAAATATCTGTCTCATAACCAAAAGCTACTTTTACTTTAGTATTTTCCTCATTCCATCCTATAAACCTTCCTATTCTTCCTTCTGTACTCCCTGTTATAATTCTAACAAATCCATATTCATTCATTTTTCCACCTCTATACCATCATAGTTAATTTTCATGACAGTATTGTATTTTATATATACTTTGGACAAAAAGTCAAATCATTTCTATTAAAATTGTTTATATAATTACAAAATTAATATGTATTATACTTATATAAAAGACTTACAAAGCCTAGATTTAGGATTATATGGTTGGTAATTGCGGAAGATATGTTTATTGAGATATTAGTTAATAAAATACAGTAGTTCCTATTATAAATAACTAGTATTATGTTATAATCATAACGGTGATGAAAATGAAAAAAATAACAATACTACTTATCCTTGTCTTTTTATGTGGTTGCTCAAAACAACCTGTTGAAGCTACACCACAAGAATTATCTGTCAATTTTAATGATAAAGATATAGAAGTTTATAGTGAAGTTTATCTACATGACTTAGTTTCAAATACTAATGCTAAAATAACAAGTGATAATAAACTAATTGATACATCAAAGATAGGGAAACACGAATATGAGATTAAACTTGATTTAGATAGTAAAACCTATACAGAAGCATTACAAGTCAATGTTGTAGATACTACTCCACCATTAATTATATCTGGTTTAAATAAAACTATTGAGGTTGGTTATGAAAAAGATATATCTCAACTAATCATGTTTGGTGATAATTATGATAGGAATCCATCATGTGTAATCGAAGGGGCGTATAATGTTAATGAAGTTGGTGTTTATAACTTAAATTATATTGTTACTGACAGTAACAATAATACGACTTCTCAGGAAGTAATTCTTAACGTTGTCAATAAGGAAGACATATCACATGATACTACTCCTATATTGTTTAATGATATTATTGATGCTCATAAAACAGAAGATACTGCGATAGGAATTGATGTCTCTAAGTGGCAAAGTGAGATTGATTTTAATCAAGTAAAAGAAGCTGGAGCTAGTTTTGTTTTCATGAGAATTGGTGTTCAAACAACACCAAATGGAGAAATCTCCATGGACTCTTACTACTTAGATAATATAAAAAAAGCAAAAGAAGTAGGTCTACCAGTTGGTGTATATTTATATAGCATCGCTACTTCGATGGAAGAAAGCATTGCCCATGCGAATTGGGTGATAGATTCACTAGATGATGAAAAATTAGATTTTCCTATTGTCTTTGATTGGGAAAATTGGTCAGACTTCAGTAAATATAATCTTAATTTATTTGATATCAATGAAATTGCATCCGCTTTTATAACAACCGTAGAAAATGCTGGATATGAAGGTATGCTTTATAGTAGTAAGACACATTTAGAATATATCTGGAATACTGATATATTTGATTCTGTTTGGTTAGCACACTACATTGATCAAACCACATATGAAGGTAAGTATGATTTCTGGCAATTAACAGATTCTGGTATCATTGATGGTATTGATGGATATGTAGATATAAATATTATGTATAAAAAGTGAGATTCTTATTAGCGTCTCACTTTTTATATTAAAACCATATAATTTTAAACTAATCAAAGAATTTTCCCTTGTAAAAATTTTCATTCCCTGTTGGTTTCACTGCTAACCTAAATATTACACATCCATCCGGACATACAATATCCTTAGTATACTTACCGCTTCCACCAAGATTTTCTAAATCCCCACCACTTCTAATTGCTTCCATAATTGGATATAGAACTAACATTACCTTAGAACAAATTCCTTGTCCCATTTCATTTACAGGACAACCATAGCTGCAAGTATATATATCTCCTATTTCTTCACCATTTCGACAATATCGTTCTGTCTGGTTCCCACGAAGAAATCCTGTTACTTCAATTTTAAATTCATATTCCTCTTCATACCACTTTTTCATAGTTTACCTCCTACACTTGAAAGCTTATCCAGCGATATCTTTTGTATTGGTCTAACATACTTCAAAAAACACTCTGGATTATGATACATATAAATGATTCTCCCGGGTGAAGTGTCAAAATTATATCCTGTATCTGCAAAATCAAAATCTGCCATAGTTTTTTCAATCTTTTCCTCTACACTTTTATTTTCTTGTTCATAATCAAATGCAGCGTGTTCAAAAACAATGTATTCGGCCTCAGGAATATCAATCATTAACATTTGTGATGGTACTTCACCCTCGTAATCAAAAGGGAGACGAACTCCATAACATTCTGTACGTGGAAACCCCCAGTCACAAAGTCGACCATTTGGGTTATTGATATACGCCATAAGCTGACCACTACCACTATTAGCTTCACTTCCGCCAATATCATCTAGTTTTCCTTTTATACTATCAAATATGCCACAAATTGTTTCACAATCCTGTTCTGGAATGTGACTTTGTTTTTCCCAGAAATCCCAATATCCATTACTTTCTTCATTTTTAATATGTAAAAATTTATGAGCAGGAATAGTCACAAAATACGTTTTAACTTCATTTGTAGTTTCTTTTTCATTATCTTTTCCTAGCCTTAAAGAATCTATACATAAAGTATTTATCTTTATACGAAGAACAACTGGTTTTGGATTTTTTCTATATTCACTTGGTGTAATACCATATGATTTTTTAAAAGCTCTAGTAAAAGCTTCATGTGAAGAAAAGCCATAGTTAACTGCTATATCTAGGAGTTTTTTTTCTGTATCTCTTACTTCTTTTAATGCAAAAGCTAGTTTTCTTTGTCGTAAATAATCTCTAAATTGCATACCAGATATTTGTTTAAACTTTCTAGTTGTATAGGATTTGGAATACCCTAACTTTTTTGATAGATTATATAATGTCAATGTTTCATCATTATAGTTCTTAATACACGTATCTATTTCATCCACTGCTATTTGAATTTGTTTTCGCCACTTATGCATTTGTCTATTCACCTCGATTCACAACTACTTTATATTTATTATAAGGAAATACAAAGAACACTGCTTGATTTTATATGCTTTTTATCACTATTAAAAAAATATACTTTTATCTTAGTATATTTTTCTTTTACATATTATCCATCTTTCTTTAAATAATTTAGGAAAATATCCTTAAACTTCTTCGATCATACTTACCACCATATTCTAGAACTACTCAATATATGCGCCCCGTTTCTTACTTAATCTTGACAGTTCTTTTTTGCAATGCGGAGAAACTGCTGACTCGATTATCTCACCTCTATCAAAGTTTTCAAGAATATACATTGCCATTTTTTCAAACCCAATCATTGACCATTCCAAATCCAATTTCTCAATCTTTGTCGTTATTATTATACGGTATCTATGGCCAGATCTTGTTGAATATTGTTTAGTAACGTTTACTTTCATAATATCCAAACAGTTAAATTTATACTGTCTACCACATCTTGTTCTAACTGAAATTTTTGAACCTTTTACATTTACATAGAATAATATCGAGGGGAGTGTAATAGCCAATAAAAGAATCGCTAAATATATTCCAAAAACAATAGAAAAAATATAATTAGGTCCAATGTAAATTATGATTGCCATCAAAATAATAAACAAAGATAGATAGCCTAATATAACTAAAATGGGATTATTATCAGAAAAACAAACCTTAAACTTATTTTCTGTCATAAATTTCTTCTCCTATTCTAAAGACATGTGCTTTTGCATATGGCCTTAAGCTCACTATCTCTTTCTTTAAATACTCTAAGAATATATTATTAGGTTTATCTAACTGTACTTTCTTCAATATTCTAGAACTATTCAATATATGTCCCTCTTTTCTTACTTAATCTTGACAATTCTCTTTTGCAACGTGGAGAAACTGCTGATTTAATTATTTCACCACTATCAAATTTTTCCAGAATGTATAATGCCATTTTCTCAAAGCAAAGCATTGTCCATTCTAAATCTATTTTTTTATTTTTTATTAGGATTATTATATGGTATGTAGGTCCATATTTCACACTATTACGTTTGGTAACAATTACTTCTGTAATATCTGAGCAGTTAAATTTGTAATGTCGACCTAGTTTTGTTCTAAGTGTCATTTCTGAATCCTTTACTCTCACAGAGTATAGTGTCAATCCAAGTATAGAGTACACCCCAAGACCTGCCGTATATAACACAATGATAATTGCAATAGTAGAGTCCAATGTAGTGTAATATACTGCTGCAATTATAGTGCCCAACAAAATCAGATAACTTAACATGACAATGAATGTTGTCTTGTAAGAGAAATGAACATTAAACTTGCTTTCTGACATAAATTCCTTCTCTTATTCTAAAGACCATGTATTTTTCCATAGGTCCTTGATTCCATCTACTGCCCCTTTAACCGGCTCTATAAGATACTCAAAAACTTCTCCGACTATAGTTGCGCCAATCCCTTTTAATATAGTTTTAGTACTCATTTTTGTCCCATATGTAAGTGCTCTAGCTGATTGTGTTGCCCAAACATGAGCCCAACTACCATTCCCTTCAGTAATTCCTTGTATTTTCAATCCTGGAAGACGTTGTCCCAATCTAAATCCTACAAATGAGAAAATACTACCTACAGTAAATGAGAAACTAGCGTTAAACAATATCTCTCCAAAAGAAATATCTTCACCTTTAATCACGATGTCATCCAAATCACCTAATACAGATGCAGCTACCTCTGAAAAGCCACCAATTAACATAATTTTTCCTAATGACAATGCGACTGTACCACCACTAGATAGCCAAGAAGTTACCCCACCAGTAAGTGCTCCAGAAATTGCACCACTGAATGCACCATTCTCAAAGCCTTCAAGGAACGAGCCTCCCATTAGAGCACTAACTATTCCTCCAACGGTGCCTCCTATAGCTGTTCCCACTAGTATACCCTTTGCCATCATAACTAAAGCAGGGGCAAATACACCACCTATACCTGTGGATATTACGACAACTGCAATAGCAATGAGAAGTAAAGTAGCAACTGCTTTCCAATGCTCTTTACAAAGTTCTACCACACTATCAACAAAATCCTTAGCTTTTTCCCAAAAGTTTTTCTCACAATCTGGTTTTAAGTATGAATAATCCTTATAAAAATCATTTTTTCTCTTCGTAATAACATCTGCTACATTACTATCTGTTTGTACTACATCAACGATAAATTGTTCACTATTCTTTAGCAAACTATCTAAGGATTCAATCTTTTTATCTTGTATTTGTGTAGACGCTTGTATTGAGCTAATCACATCATCTGTATTACAGACACTGGTATTAATTTGTAAGGTTTTATTTTTTAGTGAAGATAGCTCTGATTTATAATCCGATACTGATTTTTTAACATCTGATAGTAGGCTTGACATTTGGTTTATTTTACTTGCATACAAATTAATAGTTGCCACTAACTTACCTCTTCTTTCTTAAACTGTACTTCATTCATTTTAAACACATAAAACACAGTTTTTATCATAATTTATTCATTTATCTATAATCATAGCCAATTGTTGTTATTTTGCAATATATTGTTGGAAATTCTAGTTAGTTTATTTCATATAATAGTTTGAAAAAAATATGAACTCATAATTCTTTAATATAGAATTTAGTTCCACGTTTTTTATATCACATTATTACTCACTAAAATTTATCTTTATTATGATAATTTTATGGAAGGGCTATATATCTAATGTTCTACTTGTGTTTTATCATATGGTTTGAGGTTAATATTATAGAACAATAAATTGGCATAATTAAAGATAAAAATGTAGTATCTTCTCTTTTTCAATCATTAATATACATTTTTTATTTTACTCTTAGGATATTTTATTAACAAAAAAATCAATTTCATTTCTAAAAAATCTTCTGTCCTGTTCTTTCACAGAACGCATAATTAGTATTTTATTTAATTATTGGCGACCTCATCTTATACTTAATAGTATTACTATTATTGTAGTGTTATGATCGTGTAGAAGTTCATTGAATTGTCTTAATCATCCTATTTAATTATAATTTCTATCATCTAATTTAGTCCACCATCTTAATTATTTTCATGTGAAAAGATAATATATATATCAGAGTGTCGACAAAGTCAAAAAGACTAGTTGACACTTTTTCTATTCACATCTTTTTGTGACTTCCTCTATTTACGATACATACCATCCTATAAATGGTATAATTATCGTGTATGGAGG
>JBKEBJ010000012.1:0-2673 GCA_047973105.1 Coprobacillaceae bacterium
GAAAAAGAATTAGATTTAAAAAAAGCAGCTAAAGTAGCAGGTGAAAAATCATTAGAAATGATTCCACAAAAAGAATTACTACCATTAACTGGCTATGTGCATGGTGGATGTTCACCTATCGGGATGAAAAAGACTTTTACAACATTTATTCATAGTACAGCAAGTACCTTTGAGAACATTTGTTTTTCTGGAGGACGTGTTGGTGTACAAATACAAATGTCGTTGCTTGATTTACAAAAAGTGATAGATATAAAAGTGGCAGATATAATTAAAGAAATATAAAAATGTACTATTTAAATAGTACATTTTTATCTAAAGATATGGTACAGTTATAGTAATATGAAACATATGGAGGTGGTCAGGAGGATTCTAGGGTATATTATACGTAGAGTCGAAGGCACTGCGCTTCGTACAGAGTCTGTTATTTTAATGGACTAGGCGATAGAGGAAAACTCTAACTGTGCGAAGTGGTGATTTACATATCGCCTAATCCTATGAAATCTAGGCTCTGTTTATTTTGAAATATATAAAATAAAGGAGCAAGAAAGCAATGATAGAAATAGGAATGCATAAAATTTGTAAGAACTTTGGATATAAACAAATATTAAAAGAAGTTAGTTTTGAAATACTAACAAACGATCGCGTCGGTATTGTTGGGAAGAATGGTAGTGGAAAAACAACATTATTTAAAACTATGATGAAAAAAGAGTTTCCTGATACAGGTGCGGTTACCATTCGAAAGAATGCAACGATTGGTTATCTAGAACAGATTCCAACAATAAAGAATGTGGATTTTACTACAAAAGAAGTATTAATGGAATCATTTTCTAAATTTTATGAAATTGAAAAGAAAATGCGAGTATTAGAAATAGAAATGTTACAAGATGCTAGTAATGAAGAAATATTGAATAAATATGCGAATGTTCAAAATCAATTCATATCTGAAGGTGGGTATGAGATAGAAGAAAAGTTAAGTAAAGTGATCAATGGTTTTAAGTTACAAAGTATTTTAGATAAGCCATTTTCCATTTTAAGTGGAGGACAGAAAACAGTTATTAATTTAGCTAAGCTTATTTTAAAAGAACCAGATATACTATTGTTGGATGAACCAACTAATCATTTGGATGTTAATATGTTAGAATGGCTAGAAGGTTATTTACGTAAATATAAAGGAACTGTAGTGATTATCTCTCATGATCGATATTTTTTAGATGAAGTAACAAATAAAACAATATTGTTAGATGATGGTGAGAGCCGTTTATTCCATGGGAATTATTCATACAGCTTAAGAGAACAAGAAAAACTATTATTACAAGAATTTGAACAGTATAAAACACAACAAAAGAAAATAGATGCAATGAAAGCTTCAATCAAACGTTATCGTGATTGGGGAAATCGAGCAGATAATGAAAAATTCTTCAAAAAAGCGAAGGAATTAGAGAAACGCTTAGAGAAAATGGAGATTTTAGATAAACCACAATTAGAAAAGAAAAAAATACCAATTAGTTTTGAAGGACAGAGAATTAGTAATGAAGCTGTTAAAGCTAAGAATTTTGGTATTGGTTTTACTGGATTACGTTTGTTTGAAAATAGTAATTTTACTTTGTATTATCAAGAGAAGGTTGTATTATTAGGCAATAATGGTACAGGCAAATCAACATTTATTAATGCACTATTGGGGAATTTTAATGCATACGAAGGTGATTTGGTAGTTGCTGAAACTGTAAAAATAGGGTATATTCCTCAGGAAATTCGTTTTGAAAATAATAAAGATACAATTCTATCTGCATTTCGCAAAGAATATCCTTGTTTAGAAGGAGAAGCGCGTAATATCTTAGCTAAATATGATTTTTATAAAGATTTAGTGTTTAATCGTGTTGGTACTTTATCAGGTGGAGAAAAGGTGCTATTAAAGTTAGCTATTCTTATGCAACATCAAGTAAACTTTTTAATATTAGATGAGCCAACAAATCATATAGATATTGATACTAGAGAAATTCTCGAACAAGCTTTGCTTGCATATACGGGTACTTTATTATTTGTTTCTCATGATCGATATTTTATTGATAAGATTGCGAATCGAATATTAGAGATAAAAGATAAAAAAATTTATGATTATTATGGAACATATAATGATTATAAATAGTCAAATGGCCAGAAGAATTTCTTCTGGTCTTAATTTTTCAATAAACTTGACATCAGGTGTCAGGTTTACTATGATACAATTAATAATGAGGAGGTATAAACTTGCAAGAAAGTCGTTTATTTAAAATAATATATTATCTTTTAGATAAAGAGGTAGTAACTGCTCCAGAATTAGCAGAAAAATTTGAAGTTTCCACACGAACTATTTATCGTGATATTGATGTGATTAGTAGTGCAGGAGTTCCTATTTATACCACTCAAGGTCGAAATGGGGGAATTCGACTGTTAGATAATTATGTTTTAGATAAATCATTATTATCTAAAACAGAGAAGGATGAAATATTAATTGGATTACAAAGTCTTTCCGCTGTTCAATATTTAGATACAAATGATGTTTTAACAAAACTAGGTGGCTTTTTTAAAACAAATCCAAATTGGATAGAAGTGGATTTTACACGTTGGGGTAGTCTAAAAGAAACGGAAAAAGATACTTTTAATATCTTAAAAAGAAGCATTATAGAGAAATAT